>NZ_JBGGWB010000004.1 GCF_041321155.1 Sphingomonas sp. IW22
GTTGCCGGGATCACCTGGGTTGCGAACGGCGCATATTGATCGGACACATGGCTGTATCCCTTGAGGCCCGGGACGTTGCCATATTTCGCGTTGATCAGATTCATCGCCTCGCCCTGCTCGGTAGCAAGGAAGAACTGCCCGTCGCTGGATGCCGATTGCCCTTGTCCCCAGAAGGCGGCCATGGAAGCCCGAGAAGAGGATGAGGTTCTTCCCATCCGGCGCGAAGCGCTTGAGATGGTGGAGCACGCGGCCGCCCGTTGCCATTCCGCTGGCCGAGATGATGACCTTTGGGGCGGGGTTGGCGGTGAGTTCCTTGGATTCCTCCACTTCGCGCACATAGTGCGCGACGCTGCACGCCGCTTCGCACTCGGCGCGGGCCAGGCGATGCTCGTCCATGAAATCGCACATCAGCCCGCTCGCGTTGATCGCCATCGGGCTGTCGAGGAAGATCGGGATGTCGCGGAGGCGTCCCTGCGCGCGCAGACGCGAGAAATGATAGAGAAGCGACTGGACCCGTCCCACGGCGAAGGCCGGGATCACCACCGTCCCTCCTCTCTCGACGCATCGTTCGACATGATCTCCAAGCGTCTTTGTCGGATCGACCTGCTCGTGGCGCCGATCGCCATAGGTCGATTCCACCAGGACATAGTCGGCGCGCGCGGGCGGCTCGGGATCTTTCATCACCGAATCGCCGTAACGGCCGATGTCGCCTGAGAAGAGGATTGTCCGCCCCTTCCAGTCGATCTCGATCGACGCCGCGCCGAGGATGTGGCCGGCGCGATGATAGCGCACCCTGATGCCGTCCGTGACTGCATGCCACGCTCCGAACTCGATCGGCCGGAAGAGCTGCAATGCCAGACGCGCGTCAGCCTGGGTGTAGAGCGGCAGCGCCGGCTGGTGCCTGGAGAAGCCGTGCCGGTTGGCGAACTCCGCATCCTTTTCCTGCAGATGACCGCTGTCGGGAAGAAGGAGCTCGCACAGGGCCGCGGTCGCCCGGGTGGCAAGGACGGTACCGTCCCAGCCCAGGCGCGCCATGCGCGGTAGCGCGCCCGAGTGATCGAGATGAGCGTGGGTCAGCAGGACTTGGCCGACATCGGCGACTTCGGGTGGAATTGGCGCCCAATCAAGGCGGCGCAGATCCCTGGGTCCTTGAAACAGGCCGGAATCGACAACGATCTGAGTTTCACCATCGTCCACCAGATAACGCGACCCTGTGACCGTTCCCGATGCGCCGAGAAAGGCGACGCCGAGACCATCGGCCGGGCGCTTAGCCAGATCGATCCTTGCTTCGCGCTCGAGGACGGTCACGCCGGACTGGTTGCGGGAATGGTGCCGTTTCTTTCTCTTGTGCATGGACGCGGGCCTGCCTCTCACGATTATGTTCGTGAGCGCAGCTTTGATTCGCGGACGCCGCACGCCTATACGCAAAAGCCGCAGCACGACTGCTGCTCCCGACAGTTGCGTCGCGCGAACACCGGTGGCCGATCCGATCGATCACCTTACCCATGCTTGCGCGATGCCCTTCGGACTTCGCTCTCTACTTATACCTTGCTCCTTGGACTCGAGCCTATGCAGGCTGGACGTTGACTAGAAGAGAACGGCATATGGGCGAACATGACCATCGCATGCGCAAGCGCGGCAAGATCGTTCTGATCGGCTTCCTGCTCGTCGCCAGCTTCTTCCTCATTACCGAGCATACCGCGCACTTCCTGGGTGTGCTGCCCTATCTCATCCTGCTCGCCTGCCCGCTCATGCACCTGTTCATGCACCACGGCCAAGGTGGGCATCAGCATGGCCATGAGCCCGGCCAGGCACCCGCCGGCTTGCCGGCCAATCCCAACGGCCGCATCGAAGGAGAGTCGCGATGACGCACGCCGACTATGGCTATGGTCTGTGGGGGCTCGCGCTGGTCAATGCCGCCGTTTTCATCCTCTTTGCGTTCAGCTTCTTCAAGCCGGCAACGCGGCGCGACTGGCGCAGCTTCGGCGCGTTCAGTGCGTTCATCGTCGCGCTCTTCGCCGAAATGTATGGCTTCCCGCTCACCATCTTCCTGCTGTCGGGGTGGCTCCAGTCGCATTTCCCCGGCGTCGACTGGTGGAGCCACGATGCTGGCCACATCCTGGAAGTGATGTTCGGCTGGCGCATCAATCCGCATTTCGGCCCGTTCCACATCGCCAGCTTTGTGCTGATTGGTGTAGGCTTTTGGCTAATCTCGATCGCGTGGACGGCGCTTCACACGAGTCAGCGCAAACACGAATTGGCAATGACGGGGGTCTACGCCCGGGTGCGGCACCCTCAATACGTAGGGTTCATCCTCGTCATGCTCGGTTTCTTGCTACAATGGCCGACGCTTCTGACGCTTGCCATGTTTCCGGTGCTGGTGGTGATGTACATTCGTTTGGCTAAGCATGAGGAGAGATACGCGCTCGCGACCTACGGCGATAGCTACCGCCAGTACATGGCCCATGTTCCCGCCTTCTTCCCCAGCTTGCGTTGGAAGCGGGAGATTGCAGGACTGGCCTTCACAGGAAATGCTCGAATGGCAGGCCATCAGACGGACGGGCCGGTTAGCGAGGGTTCTCGAGAACACGACAACATGCTGCCAGGAGGTTAGACGTTGTCCTCCTCCGCAAGATCATCACGAACATGACGAAATCGAGGGGGCGTATGTGACCATGCAGGTGACGATCCTTGCGATTGTAGTAAACGGCGTTCCCGTCCTGAGCCTCCATCAGACCCGATCCGCGGCCTGGAAGCGGCTCATGAGATTCATAGACGCGAAATGGCCGGAGCGCCTGGGAGCGATGCTTCCCCCTGCCGAAGACGAAGCGAAGGCGCGCATGTTCTTTCGCGAGGAAGATAAAGACCTGTACGCGATCATCGACGCCGACATATCAGAGCTGCACGATGCCTTGGGGTGGGTCAAAGATCCCGTCGTTGGTTAGCCCGTCACGCGATCGCCCTCGAAAAGCTGGGCCGCCCACCGATCGAGATCGCAGCCACGTCCTGAACGTCACCGAAGTTCAGGACGTGACCGAGCCCGGGCAGTGCGATCGGGCGCTATCTGTAAGCCGGACAAGCAACTGACCTGTTCGACCGCCGTGCCAGCGGGCTGATTGCCAAGGGCGCGGCCGGATTTTGCGTCGGCGCAACGGGTGTCAGTCGGTGTCGGCCTCTACGGAGAGATGTGCAGCGGCTGTCATCTATCGCCCCGGCGCGGAGGAATCGGAGGTGAGCCAAGGCCCTTAACGGCAAGCCCCGAACTGGCGAGGGGTGGCGCAACGCCTCACGCCCGCTCAGCAGCCCTGGATTATCAAGCATGGTGTAAGCTGACGGCCGAGCCGGCGGGGGGCAAGACGCACCGGATCCCCTGTCTGGGACACGGTGGCGTTCGTGCGCTAACTCTCGGGGATGACGGCTGAGCCGTACAAGCGCTGGTCGCGGGCGCACCTGTCGGCCACGCGGGATGATGAAGAATCTGGCAGGCACGAAATGAGACACGCAAGGATGGAGATTCGACCCTGAGAAGCACCAAACTTCGGCTGCACCTTCTCGCGAGCCGCACTCACAAGTGGCTCGCGATCATTGTCGGCGCGCAGCTTCTTTTGTGGTTCGCGAGCGGCGCGTTGATGAGCTTCTTGCCCATCGATCGAGTGCATGGCGATCACCTTGTGGACCGCAAAGCCGTGGCGCCCTTGCCTCGCGGCGTGGCGCTCGTCCCACCATCAGTGATCGTCGCGGCGACCGGGACGCGGATCGAGACCGTGAGCTATCGCATGTGGCTTGGCCGCCCGGTCGCTGAGGCGACAACGGCCCGAGGGACGCGGCTGTTCGACGCGAGAACGGGCGCACTGTTGCCCGCCCCAACTGCGGCGCAAGCCCAAGCGGTAGCGAGGGCCGCCTGGCGGAGCAACGATCACCCAAGTGTGAACGTGGAACTGATCGATCGCGCCAGTCCCGAATATCGCGGCACGCTTCCCGCCTGGCGTGTGACGTTCGCCGATCCGGACTCCACTCGGATCTTCGTGGCGGCCGATACCGGCCGGATTGCGGCGGTGAGGACAGGCACGTGGCGGCTTTATGACTTCTTCTGGAGCCTTCACATCATGGATTGGAAGAATCACGAGGACTTCAACACGCCATGGCTTCTAGGGTTTGCGCTCGGCGGCCTCGGACTTTGGCTTGGCGGGGCCGTGCTTCTTTGCATGCGTTGGCCGAAGCGGCGTCGGTCAAGCGCGTCAGGCTAGCGGACCGGCAGAAACCGGAGAAGCATGATGATAAAGAAAAGTGATAAGTCGCGCGGCGGGTTGGAACGCAGTTGAACAGGCGAGACTTCGTTTGGCAGCGATGGGGTAGACCATGGCGCATCTGAGCGATGCTGAAATGATCAACTGGATGGCGCTTTATACTGCGACCGCTCTGTGCTGCGCGATCGCAATGGCCTTGGCGATCCTTGTTCTCGCCTGTCGCCTCTGGCGCGAGAAGGCCTGGGCGCAGCTTCGCAGCGCCAAGGATGTGGCGCTGTTCCTCCCCAAATCCTGGTGGCGGTGGCAGAAGCTTTATCTGCTTTCGACGCCCGTGACGCTCGCGATCGTCAGTTCGTTCGGATTCACGTTGAGGTGGAGCTGATCGTTTAAAGGGCGAAGGCGTCTGAGAGTCGGGCTACCAGGTGCGCCGCGTTGCGGTCGGCCGGGGTGACAGTCAACAGTGGCGCTACTCGCCGAAGCCTTTCGCGTTGGTGGACCTCGGGCTCGCCGAACTCCAGCACCTCCAAGATCAATTGCCTGATCTCGCCGGTCGTGCCTGAACGCGCTTCGATCAGGAAGTCGGGGCGGCAGGGGCCGGCGGGAGTGAGGTGATCAAAGACGGGCTTCTCGACAAAGATATCAAGGCCCTCCTCGGCTAGCTCGCGCCTCGCTTCCAGAAGCGCGCGCAGAACGTCTCGCTCGAACTCGGAATTGACCGGGATGAAGCGACGGCCCGAATAAATCGGTTGGGCAAATGCGCGCAATGGTGCGTAGCCGTGCGCTTCCGGATACTCGCCTGCGACGATCATTACCAGGAACGGCCCCTTCACCGGTTTTCCGGCGAAAGAGAATGACTGCACCCTGTTTGCGACCCGCAATTCCTGAGCACCCGCGACCTCGATGACGTGGCCGCGGATGGCCGGCGAAAAGACGGCGAGGAAGCCTTGTGGTGCATGGCCTCGCGGCCATCGCCTCGCGAGCTGGCGAAGTGCAGCATACGCACGGCGGCTGTGCAGCGCATCGGCATGGGTCCAGAAAGCGCGGCTTAGCTCTATACTGGGTGCGATCTCGATCTTGGCGGCAGCGCGGGTCAGCGCGTCGAACTCAGCCTTAATTGACGCCGGCTCGACCTCATCGGCGAGCGGCGGGATGCGGTTCGTGCCGGCGATGTCGATCAGCCGCCACAGGAGGCGGGCGAGGCGCGGCACCGACGCATGGCGGGTTCGATCATCAGTCGCATCATCCTCCGGCCGTTGAGCGAGCTTCTCCGGGGCGGGCCTCAGCACTTCGAAGTAGCCCTCGGGCGGGTTTGCCGGAGTCTCGCGCGTGCGAATCTCGGAGAGCCTGTGGGTGATCTGATCGCGGAAGAATGGGCAATCCTCGCGATGCTCAGGCCGCTTGGCGCTCGTCAGCCGGCGCAGATAATAGGTTTCGGCCTCCGACAGAAATGCCGGCGTCAGGATCGGTGGAGGCTCTCCGGCGGCAAGGCAGTCGCAAGCGATCCATTTTGCGCCGATACGCGCGTTCTGGACAAGGGTGATGCCCGCATCCTCATCGGCGCGGCTGCCGCTCCCTGTGTACCAGCGGACCAGCGCTTCGCGCAGTGGGTGTGGAAGAGGGATTCGGCGTCCACCCACGCCGTTCGTTTCGCGATCGATGAGCCACATCAAATGGGTTCCACGGCGTCGAAGATCACAGTCTTTGGCACCTCGGGCGGATTGACAACTCTAAACTACTCGATCTCACTTTCATTATTCGGAGTGGGAGCAGCTGATGCGAGCTTTGACGTTGATCGGTTCGGCCATGGGCCTGGTGGCAGCCAGCGGGGCCGTCGCGCAGCCGTCGAAGCCAATCAGGGCCGCCCTGGTGATCTCCATGTCGGACGCCGCGCGCGGCACCGGGAACCCGATAGGCCCTGTCGATGGGAAGCCGACTCCGTCGACGTCGGAGGCCTCACCGCCGACGGCCGGCTTTCGCGTCCACGATCTCAGCCGGCGTTGGGTCGAGTACCAGATGGCCAGCGCATTCACCCATCTACCGGGCGTAGCAGCCGGCGCTTCTGAGGATTCGTTCGCTCCGGTGGGGGCGGCCCAGCCTCAGGTTCCATTCTCTGGCGCGTCGGTGGCGCCCGTCTCAGCGATTCCGATACCCACATGGATGAGAGGCGGCAGCGTCTTCGCCGCAGCGTCCGCTACCTATGTGCCGGGGTGCGCTCCCACCGAGTATCGGCCGAGCGGGCTTCTTACGGGCCACGCCGAGTACCGGCGCCGAGGCTATTATAGGCTGATGGCGAACATCGCTTGCCAATACGGCATTCCGGTGGGCCTCTTCGACGCCATGATCATTCGGGAAAGTCGCTATAACGCGGCGATCTACTCCCCGAAGAATGCGTTCGGCTTGACCCAGCTGATGCCGGACACAGCGGCCGGTCTAGGCGTCAACCGCTATGATGTGGAGCAGAATCTGCGCGGTGGCGCTCGCTACCTGCGCGAGCAGCTCGACCGGTTCGGCCAGTATCACCTCGCGCTGGCGGCCTATAACGCGGGTCCCGGTCGCGTGCGCAACGGCAAGATTCCGCCCTTCGCAGAGACGCAGGCGTACGTCTCCAACATCCTCCTGAATTGGTCGAGGCTCAGCTTGCCCCAATCGGCCCAGGGTGAGGTGACCGCATCGGGTGATCGGCTCGCAGCTTCTAGGTCAACGGTCGTGACGTCGTTTTGAGATGCCGCCGTCAAGGGATCAGAGAGCGAAGTCGTTGCCTTCTTCGAGCACAGCGCGACGCTGCAGTATCCTGCTGATCTCGGCGACCATTTTCTTGATGACCGCCGACTGGAAGTAAGTCCCCCATTCCTTCCGAATCTCGCTTCCGTCCATTCCCTCGAGCTCCCGAAGCGCCTCTATAAGACGATGAGGGAGACCATTGAAAAGGGTGCTGAGCATCGCGACCAGGGTGGCGAAGCGCTCGTCGCCCATCAGTTCCAGATCGCGTGCCATTTCCACACTGATAATCGCCTGCATGAGGTCGATGTTGAGCGAGCGGAGAATCGATTGGAATTCGGGCAGCGTCATCGGGGCACGCTTGGCCGAATCGCGATGAAGAATAACCCCGAGCCGGCTCTTCTTGATGTTCGTCCTCAGGGCCATTTGCCGGATGCCCATATCCTGAGCCTCCATGGCCCGCACGATCAGCGGGATGTAGTCGGGATCGTCCCCAGGCGGTGGCGCGCTAGGCGAATCCAGCTCGATTGTGGCCAGCGATGACACAGCTAAAGCCCCCCGAACGACTCTTCGGACCGGGGCAGGAAATCACTCGGTCAGGAACTTGGCAACCCTTTTTGTATCGAGTGCGGTGGGGTTGGCTCCAGCTAACTACTTGAGAGGGACGACATTCCCGCTGTCACCCGGCTGATTCTCAACGGCAACCGACGATTCGCCAGCTCCCTCGATCCCCATTTTCGAGAGCAGCTTGGATGCGCTCTGTTCGACTACATAATCGAAGAGAAGCATTGATATGGCATCGGCGACGGTGAGGTCCGAGCAGAGCTCCTCGCTGAGCCTTTGCTTCGCTTCCAGCAGATTGTCGGCGCTTGTCTTGGTGATCTTAAGGTGGATGCGGATCGACCCGTTCGTCGGAATTTTGCTGAGGTGTTCGCGAAGGGTCTCGAGATCGTGTTGAGCGAGCGCATGCGAAACGCGGGATTCAGCCAGCTTGTCCACCATGCTGGCGAGGCTCTGGTAGCATTTCGTCTCGTTAGAGAGCAGGCGAAGGCTCTCCGTGGTCAGGCGGAACAGATACTCCGATATGTCGAGCGAATAATCGCGGCTATCGCCACTCATCTTTGCACGTCCCCCGACCTCGATCCGACGGCCCTGGCGACGCCGAGCCTAGCAGGATTGGTTGAGCACGCCCAATACGACTCGTCGGTCAATAGGTCGATTCTACTCTTCGTTCTGGATGTCCGCAAACCGGGACACGTGTCCGCGTCTGCGGGCGGCGCGTCCGTAAGGGCGGACACAGGTCCGCGAGTCGGGACGTGTGTCCGAGCACCCGGACAGATTCGCGTCTTGAAATGGCGAGGTTAGCAAAAAGCTACACAAGGCGCCTGGTTCCATCTCGGAGTCGTTGTTCCCCAAGTCCATTCGGTCTCACCCTTCAATTGGGCGCGGAGGAGCCGCGTCTCCATCGAAGGGAAACTCACTATGCAGTCTGTGCTGAAGCGGAGCGGCCGTATGGAGATGGCGATCCTCGCCCTCGCCGTGCTGGCATTCGCGCTCCTCTACTTTGCCGATCCGGCCTTTGCCGGAGCGGACACCACGTTCGACACCGCCCTCACGAAGTTCACCGACTTTCTCGAGGGCTCGGGCGGCAAGATCATTACGGTCCTCTCGCTCGCGGGCGGCATCGTGGCGCTCGCCTCGGGCCGCTTCTCCATGGGTCAGATCGCGATCCCGGTGGGCGTCGGCGTCGGCGCTGGGACCGGCATTCCGATCGTCACCTCGACCGTGACGGCGACGATCTGAAGCATCCGCACGGCTCGGTCGGGGTAGCAGCCCCGGTCATGCTCGCGGGGAGGGTGGTGCAATGGCCGCAGACAAGTACGCGATCCCATCTCATCTGGATGATCCCGAGCTGATCGGGCTGTGGACCCTGGATGAGTTCCTGGCGATGGTAATTCCCTTCGTCTGGGGGATCATGACCCAGCACATCCTTATTGGCATGGCGGCAGCGTTCGCCGGCTGGTGGGGACTTAAGAAAGCGAAGGCGGGTCGTGCAGCGTCTTGGCTGCTTCACTTGGCCTATTGGCATCTTCCGGCCGGCTTCACCGGTCTGAGAGCCACGCCACCCTCGTACCTCCGATTGATGGCGGGGTAAGATGGACCTTTCGTACAGCCATGCGCACAACCAGCGCGTTCTGAAGCAGCGCAACCTGTTGGTGGTTGTCGCAGCCGGGCTCGCCGGGCTGACGGCGCTCCTCCTCCTGTTCGGCATCTCCCGCGACCGCGAAATCGTGCTGCAGCCCGTGCTTCGCTCCCCGGTGACGGTGAGCAGCGCCGGCGTGTCGCGCGAATATCTCGAGATGATCACGCGAGATGTCGTCTTGCTGACGCTCGACCGGAGCCCGCAGAACCTCGAATATTGGATGAACTCGGTCCTCGCCATCACGGCGCCGCGGGCCCAGGGGAAGATCAAAGGCGACCTTCTCAAAATCGTCAACGAGCAGCGCGGCTCCTCCATTTCCCAGTTTTTCACGATCCAGTCGATGGAGATCGACCCGAAGAATCTCCGCTCCGAAGTGACCGGGGAGCTCCACACTATCGTCGGAAACAAGGTGATCTCGAATGAGCGCCGAACCTTCCGTTACGACTGGGAGTACCAGGGTCTCTCTCTGCGCCTGATCGGCTTCGGCATGGTCCGTACCGGCAAGGAGCAAGACCAATGACGGCCATTTACGCTTTGGGCACCGCCGCAGCCGGCACGATCCTCATGTCGCGGATCACCTGCTTCCTGAGCCGGATGATCGGCGCTTGCCTGGTGACGCTTGCGGTCTTGCTCTTCGCACAGCCCGCTTGGGCCGATCAGACGATCATGGCCGCTGACAGCGCCCAGGTGGATTGCCAGGCTTCCGCCAAGGATCTGACCCGCATCAGCCTGGTCGAGGACGAGTTCGCCAGCGTTTCCAAGATCTCGACTGGCAATCCGCAGGACGACTTCTCGGTCGTGAACGAGCCGGTGCGGGGCGACATCTATCTTAGCGTGCCGGAGGGCTACGGGCGCCCAGCGCTGTCATTCTTTGGCACCACTAAGCGCGGCTACGTTTACAAGTTCGTGTGCCGGATCTCTGGTGACCAGGCTGCCCAGGTGTTCGTGTCGAACCCCGCAATCGCCAAGGAGAAGGCGACCGAAGCTTCGCCCCAGCAGGTCGCTGCCGGCCCCCAGGACGCGGCCGTCGAGCTCGTCCAGGCGATGTATTCGAACAGCGTCGCCGATGGTTATGAGATGCGCCAGCGCGCGCTGAAGCCAGTCTATGTCGGCAAGCTCAAGGTCCAGATGATCGCCGAGTATCGCGGCCAGGACCTCACCGGAAAGGTGCTGCGCATCGAGAACATGGGCGACGCGCCGACCGAGCTGACCGAACGCACGGTCGCGCCGGCCAGCGCGCTCGCAGTCTCCATCGCCGAGCCCAGGCTCGCTCCGGGGAAGGTCACGACGGCCTACCTCGTCTCCCAGAACGTGAGGTAAGCCATGGCCTTTGCGGACATCTTCAATCGTAAGCGCAAACCGCTCGACGAGGGCGAAGGGGAAGGTGTCTCGCCGGTCGGCGGCGAGCTCGCCGGAAACGAAGCGGTCCGTCGCAAGCAGCGCATGCTCTTGGCCGGTGCCGCCGGTGTCGGCCTTCTGGTCTCGTCGATGTGGATCTTCAGCGGCGACGACGTGTCGAAGACCTCGGATGGCGACGAGGCCGAAAAGGTCGAGGTTTCGACCAAGGACCTCGTCAACCGGAACCTGTCTCAACAGGAGTGGATGGCGCTGTCGGAAAACCGCTTCGCTTCGACGGAGAACCAGCTCAAGTCGGTGAACGGTCAGACGGCGCGGGTAGACAACCTCGCCGCGCAAGTCGAGGCGCTAAAGGGCCAGAACCAAGCGATGCAGGCCGACGGGCAGCGGGTGCTCTCTGCCTACCAGGCTGAAAACGAGCAGCTCCGCAAGCAGCTGAACGAGCGCCCTACGGCGCCCGCGCCGGCACCGGGGCCGGCAGCCATGTACGGGCCGAATGGCCCGCAGGCCTATCAGCGACCTGACGCCGGGGCAGGAGCCCCGGGAGCGCTCTCGGTGAGCCGGTCGGCGGAAGTCAAGATGGTCAGCTTCTCGACCACCGACACAGGAACCGCGTCGAGGGTCACCAAGGGAAATACGGTCTATACCGACAGCCCGAACTACCTGCCGCCCAATAGCTTTGCCTCCGCCAAGGTGATCGTCGGAGTCGACGCTGCGGCCGGGGTGAACAGCCAGACCGATCCGCTTCCCGTCGTTCTGCGTGTGACGGGGCCGGCGCGGTCGGTGCTGCAAAACGGCAAGCTTCTTACGACCAAGATTCAGGGCTGCTTGATCAACGGCGCCGCGCGCGGCGAACTGTCGAGCGAAAAGGTCTACGTCAAGCTGCAGAAGATGACCTGTCCGCAACCCGGTGGGCGCTATGCGGTCTCCGAGGTCAAAGGGTTCATTGCCTTCGGCGGCAAGACCGGAGTGCGCGGCCGGGTCGTCTCCCGTGAAGGCGGTCTCGTCAGCCAAGCTTTCATCGCCGGCCTGGTCGGCGGGTTCGGGCGCGGCTTCTCGGCGAACGCCAATTCATTCCTGACGCAGCCCAACGTGACCGTGAACGGTCAGCGACAGAAGCTCGGGCTCGGAGACATCGCTCAAGGCGGGTTCGGGGAAGGCGTCGCTCAGAGCGGGGACATGGTCTCGAAATATCTGATCGAGCGCGCCGAGCAATATCAGCCGGTGATCGAGATGCCGACCGGCATCGATGTCGAAATCGTCTTCCTGGAGGGTGTCTATGTTCGGAATTGATCGTCTGCGCCAGCGCCTTTCGCCCAAAGCGATGATGCTGCTCGCCGTGCCATTCGTGGGGGTCGCCAGCGTTGCCGTCGCCGCGCAGATCGCAAGCCCGGGCAACGTCGAGGTGGCCAGTCTCCTGAAGACCCGGCTGCCCAAAACGCCGCTGACGAAGGTCGATTGCGAGAAGGTGAAGGGGCTGTGCGAGGTCACGGCCGGCTCGAACCTCTTTTATGTCGACACCAAGGCCCGCTACCTGATCATCGGCCGGGTCTATGACATGGAGACGCGGCAGGACCTGACCGCGGCCCGGCTCCTCGAAATCAACCCCGACATGCTGGTGGGAGGCGCCGCGAAGGCCAATGCGGCGTCGGCGGATGGAGACGAAGAGTCGGCTCTCGCGCCGCCGCAGGGCCGGCTGCAGAAGACATCACTTCCGGCCCGGCCCGCCACGCTTTCGCTCGATGGCCTGCCGAAGGATGGCGCAATCGTGTGGGGGAATCCTGCGGGACAGACGGTCACGGTCTTCACCGATTTCCGCTGCGGCTACTGCCGCGCCCTCACCAACGTGCTGCGCAGCATGGATGTGCGCGTCGTGGAGCGTCCGATCTCCGTCCTCGGCAGCCGCGACATCGCCGATCGCGTCTATTGCGCGAAGAACCGGGAGGAAGCTCTCCACGCCGCTTATGCGGGCGAACCGTTCAAGGGGGGAGCATCCTGCGACACCTCCGGGCTCGATGCCAACGAGGCGTTCGCACACAAGCACGGCCTGACCGGGACGCCGGTGATCGTGCGGAGCGATGGCGCGGTCCTCGAGGGCTATCGACCCAAGGAGTTCCTGCTGAGCTGGATCAAGGAAGGGCGGTCGTGAGCGCCCGCTGCCTTACCAGCGCCGCTCTGTGCGCGGCTGGCCTGCTGACGCTGCCCGGGTGCACGACCTTCGGCGGCAACGTCAAGGGCAGCTTCTCGTGCCAGGCACCCGACGGAATCTGCGCTCCCTCCTCGACGATCGACGATCGCGCCATGGCGATGATCTCGGGCGAGGCCGGCGACGTCATGATCCCCGCGGGACCATACCAAGCCGCGCCGCAGCCGCCGCAGCGTTCAACGCGGACCGCGCTCGCGTCGCCTCGCGCCGCGACCGGCGAAACGCCTGCCGCCCGGACGCGCGAAAAGGTGCTCCGGATCGTCTTCCAACCCTATGTCGACGATCGCGGCCGCCTCCACGAGGCCAGCGCTGTTCACACCGTGGTGCAGTCCGAATGGCAGGCGGAGGCCCTCGCCGACGCGAGACCAATCCCCGACCGCAATGCGGCCGCGGCCGCGCCGGCCGAGCTGAGCCTTGTCGAGGCGGTCGATCGTGAGGCGCCGGGAACCGTCGACATCGCTGCGTTCGATCCTAACTTGCCAGATCCCGCCGTCGTGGCCGCGGCGCGCGCGCGGGGTTCCGACCCCGTTGCCGCCATCAAGGCGGACGTTGCGAAGCGTCTGACAGCGAAGCCCGAGCGGCGCACCACGCGCTCGAGCCTGTCCGTCTCCGCTGACGCCCGAGCGTCTTCCGCTACATCGGAGACCGGAGCGGCGGCCTCTGCTTCGCAACCCGCAGTCGCCGACGCCAAGCCTCTCAAGGACCCCGCTCGACCCGCTGCGGTCCCGCCGGCCGTAAAAAACCGCCAGCCAGCGTCGCCGGCGTCATTGGCGAAGCAACCGGCGCTGGAGAGCGAGGGCGGGGCCAGCTCCGGCCCTGAAGCCATGGCGCGCGTGAAGGCGAGCGAGGCCTACCGGGATGCCGAGGCACATGTCCAAGGCGTCGCGCGGCAGGCCGGAGAAGACCCGGCACTTCCGAGCATGAAGCCTCTGACCAGCCCCACCATTCGCGCCGCGAGCTTTCCGGCGGCCGTCCCGGAGGACAAGTGATGAGCGCCAAGGCTGGCCTGTTCGACAACCTGCTGTCGAGCGTCTTCGGTGACAGCAAGCGCCCTGATGCGCAGCGGCCGGATCTTGCGGTGCCTATGCTCGCCCATTGGCTTCCGTACCGGAGCTACGATCCGAAAACTGCCATCTTCTACAACTCGTCTTCCCGAGGCTTCGTGATCGAGGTGTCGCCGCTGGTCGGTGCCGACGAGCGCACCGGCGAGATACTGACACAGTTCCTTTCCGAGGGAATCCCCGCGCCCGGTTGCCTTCAGTTCCACGACTGGATGAGTCCCCGGGTCGGGGAGCGGCTCTCGAAGTGGTATCTGCCACGCTATTCCGCGAGCGGCGTCTATGAGCGGATGGCCAAGCATCGGGTCGACTTCCTGACGGAAGGCGTCTGGAATTCGCTCTCGGCCGACGCACCGTTTTGCCTGCGCAATCATCGGGTCGCCATCTCCTATTCGACCCCGGAGAGCTCGAGCGTCTCCAATGAGGAGATCGTCGCCGTGATGGACGGCCTGGTCTCGGTGCTCGGCTCGATAGGCGTCTCGGCGCGGAAGATGGATCCGGTCGCGCTGATTGGCTGGATCGACGACATCACATCGCCGACCACCGCGGCGGGCGAGGACGTGGTCAGCTACAATCCGCTCGATCCGATCGCCGACCAGGCGGTGCGGCGCGACATCGAGATGCGAGTCGATCCGGATCGCATTCTGCTGCGGACCGAACGGTTTCGGCCAACGGGCAAGGAGGTCGATGGCGCGCCGGAAATCGGCGAGATCTATCCCGACGTCTTCGACGTTCGGTCGTTCTCCGTTCGCAATCTTCCGCAGCGCTGGGCACCCTGGGATTGCGCGCGCCTGATCGGTGACATGTTCGCCGACAAGCTGCGGATGCCCTGTCCGGTGGCCACCAACCTGTGCCTAGACTTCCCCGATCCGCAGGCGTCGAACAACAAGGCCAGCTTCAAGTTCATGCGGACCACGAGCCTCGCGGATTCGAAGTCCGCCCGGTTCTTGCCCCAGCTGCGCGATCAGTCGCAGGAGTGGAAGTTCGTCAACGACGAAATTCGGCAAGGGCGCAAGCTGGTGCGCCTGTTCTACAGCGTCACATCATTCTCGCCGAAGGGCAGGGGAGACGCCAACGAACGTATCCTGAAATCCGTCTACCGGGCGGCGGGCTGGGATCTGCTCGACGATCGATACCTCCAGGTCATGGGCCTGCTCTGCGCGATGCCCATGACGATGGCGAACGGGCTGTCGAGGGATCTCGATCGCATGAAGCGCATGCGCACGATGCTGAGTACCACCGCGGCGAACCTTGCTCCCATCCAGGGCGAATATCTCGGCGGCCATACGCCGCACCTCCTGCTGATCGGTCGACGGGGCCAGCCATTCTTCTGGAGCCCGTTCGAAAATGCGGCCGGCAACCACAATGTCGCGGTGTTCGGCAAGAGCGGCAGCGGCAAGTCCGTGGCGCTGCAGGAGCTGTGCGCCTCGCTGTGTGGCGCGGGATCCAAGGTGGTGGTCATCGATGATGGCCGGTCGTTCGAGCACTCGGCGAAATTGCAGGGCGGCGCTTTCGTCGAGTTCACCATGTCCAGCGGCTTCTGCCTGAACCCGTTCTCGATGATCGATGAAAAGCAGGCAGCCGAAGACGAGGACTATCTCCTCGACTGCATGGCGATGCTCAAGGCGATCGTGAACCAGATGTCGCGGCACATCGACCGTCTGACCGACACGGAACGTGGCCTGATCGACGGGGCGGTCAACCGGGTCTGGGAAGCGCAGGGCCGTAACGGCTCGATCGACGATGTTATCGCCGCGCTCAACGATACCGGCCACGAACTGGCCTCGCACCTGGCAATCGCCATGATGCCGTTCTCGAGCGCAGGCACCTACGGCAAGTTCTTCAAGGGCGAGGTCTCGTTCGAACTGCAGGCTCAGCTTACCGTCTTCGAGCTCTCCGATCTCTCGTCGCGCGAGGAACTGCGCAGCGTCGTCCTGACGGCGATCATGTTCATGTCGCAGCAGATGATGCGGAAGGTCGACCGGTCCATACCCAAGGCGCTGCTGCTCGATGAGGCCTGGCAGATGCTGCGCGGCGGCGCGATGGCAGACTTCATCGAAACCTATGCCCGCACCTGCCGCAAATATGGCGCGTCGCTGGTCACGGCCACGCAATCGCTCAACGACTACTACAAATCCGCTGGCTCGATCGCGGCGCTCGAGAATAGCGACTGGTTTGTCATCCTTCAGCAGAAGCCCGAGACCATCGCGGATTTCAAGAAGCACGATCGCTTCGAGATGGACGACTACACCGACGCCTTGCTCCGCTCCCTGAAGAGGAACGGCTTCGAATATTCGGACATCATGATCAAGGGGCCCGACACCCTGGCCGTCGGCCGACTGGTCCTCGACCCCTTCTCCGCGGCGCTCTTCTCGTCGAGCCCACGGACCTTCGCCGCCATCGAGGCGATGGTCGCTGACGGGCTCAGCATGGACGAGGCGATCGAGCGGATCGCCTTCCCCAACAACCCCGAGAAATGGGCGACGCCCGCCGAAGATCCGGCGGCGATCGCGGCGGAGTGAACCGATGGCGACCCTGGCTCCTGCCGACGCCGACAGCACCCGGCAGCGGCGCAAGATCGACCTCGGCTTCCTGCTCTATTTCTACCTCCACATTGCGGGGTTCCTCGCCTCGACCCTGCTGATCACATGGGGGCTGTTCGTCCTGTTCTTCCTCACGATCGGCGGTCTCTCCGTCGACGGAATGATGCACCAGCTCAACAACCTGGCGGGCCGCTACGTCTCGGCGGACGCGGCGCGCGTGGCGTCATTCAAGCATGTCCTGTTCGTCGCGCACATGCCTCTGGCCGCGGCGATCATCTTCTTCCGCCGCCACAGCATCCTGCCCTCGCGCGACCCCAAGCGGAGCAACGACAATGGCTGATCAGCCCGAACTCGATCTTCCCCCTCCCGCGAGTCACTCGTCGCCCGCGAGATTGTCCCGCGCGCAGCGGGGCTTCGCAGGGCTCACCCGCACGCAGCTGCTCCTGGGCGTTGCCCTTGTGCTGGGGCTCGTCTGGTCGATGTGGGTCACCAAGGCACTGCTCGCACCGCGAGAGGAGCACATCGTCAAGGCAAGTCTGTCCAACATCGTCGGCGAGTATGTGAACGCGCAGGCGCGCTCGGCATCGCCGCCGGCCCAGGTCGAAGCCGAGATGCGCGCGTTCATGTCCTCGCTCGACCATGAGCTGCAACGACGGAGCGCTAGCGGCCAAGTGGTCCTCGTCGGGGAGGCGGTGCTCACGAAGAACGTGCCCGACATCACCGACAGTCTCAGGAAAGCTGTCTACGCAAGCGGCGTCCGACAGCCCAGGCAGGCGAGCGCTCAGGAGTTGCAGCAGCTCCAGCAACAACTGCCGCCGGCGCCGATCCCGCAAGCATTTGCCGGCCCGGCGGCCACGATCGATCCCATGGCTGCCGCGCCGCAGAACATGGTGCCGCAGCAGGCGATGCCGGGCGGCATGCCTGCGGCGCCGACCGCGCCCGGCGCCTCGATCTCGACCTTCGGAGGCCAAGATGGCGGCAACGGCCAATAGGGCGCCGGCGACCGTATGGCGACCGCGCAAGCGGCTATGGGGGCTGTTCGCCGCTTTCGTTGCCGGCAGCGTCGTGCTCGGGGCGATCAGCGATTGGCGCGAAGACCATGCGCTGCTGATCAACACGACGGAATCGCTGCCGAACTGGGCCTTCCTCATCCATCGCAACAAGCTACCGGCCCGGGGCGATTACGTTTTCTTCGATCCTCCGGCGAGCGAGCTGGTCCGGGCGCACTTCGGCCCCAAGCCGCAGATGTTCGGGAAGATCGTCTATGGCATGCCCGGCGACATAGTGCGGCACTGGCACCTCGCGGTGACCGTGAATGGTCGCATCGTGGCCTACACCAAGCCCAGGACGAAGTCAGGCGAACCGCTGGCGATCGGCCCGAGCGGCGTGATTCCTGCTGGCTGCTATTATGTCGGCACACCTCACAAGGACGGCTTCGATTCCCGCTACGCTGCGATCGGCTTCGCCTGTCAGCGACAGATCGTGGGCACCGGGGAGGCGATCCTGTGATCCGCTGGCTGGCTCCGCTCGCCGGCATCGCCAGCCTCGGGGCGGCGGTCCTGCTCACCGGATCCGAGCGGGGGGAGGCCCGTGATTTCGGCCAGATGGGGCAGACGTTTCCTGTCGCCGAGGCGGACCTACTCTCGACCATCGAGGCACGCCTCAAGCGCGCCCAGGCGACCGGTGAGATGGATCGCGTGAACGCTGCCTTCGCCAAGCGAGCGGAAGCGAAGGTCCGACGGCCCGTGCCAGTCGCGGGGATGTCTCCGGCCGAACAAGCGCGGACCTGGAACTATGATCCGACGATCACGCTCGAGCGGGAGATCCGGGACCATAAGGGACAGGTGATCGCCGCCGCAGGCCAGAGGATCAATCCGCTCGACTTCGTGTCGATGCGCCAGAGCCTGGTGTTCGTCGACGGCGATGACGCCGCGCAGGTCGATTGGGCGACCAAGCGGTTCACCGAACTCAACGCGAAGATCATCTTCGTCAACGGCTCGCCGATCGAATCCATGACGACGCGCAAGCGCCGGTTCTTCTTCGATCAGGAGGGCCGCCTCACCGGCAAGTTCGGCATCCGGCACACGCCGGCTGTCGTCTCACAGGCGGGCAAGCTGCTGCAGGTGTCGGAGACCGTCCTGAAACCGGGAGGGCGGAGCTGATGCCACTATGGCTCGACTTCCTGCGCACGCCGATGGCGGCACCGGAAACGCGATCACTGCGCCGCATGCGCCTTATATGGCAGGGCCTCTGCCTCTCGGTGGCACTGGTCGTGGGCTTCTTCCAGCCGATCCACTCTGTGCTTGGGCGTGCCGTACCTTGCCTGGTATTGGCGCTGCTGGTCGCAGCCGGTCTATACACCTGGCTCTATCTCCACCGGAAGAACGCCGCCGACAACGCCTTCCTCGAGCGGACCGGGGAGGCGAAATGATGCGGTGGCTGCGCGCCTTCGTCGGCGTCCTTGGCCTGCTGCTCGTGATGGTGGCGTTGACGCCACGCGCGGAGGCGGCCCCGACCTGCACCGGCAAGTTCGTGAACCCCATCACCGACGTCTGCTGGTCATGCTTGTTCCCGCTCTCGATCGGAGGAGCAAAAATCTGGCCGGGAAGCCGGCCGGATACGAACAATCCCGCCTCTCCGATCTGTGCCTGCGCCGACCCGCTGCCGCGCATCGGCATCTCGGTCGGATTCTGGGAGCCCGTCCGGCTCGCCGACGTGACGATGAAGCCATGGTGCTTTCCCAACCTCGGCGGCACCCGCATCGCGCCCGGTTTCGATATCGGCCAGGGCTACCTCGCGGGTCCATCGATGGTGGGCGGTCGGTCGCAGAGCACGGCCAAGTGGCACGTCCACTGGTACGTCTATCCGCTCCTCTACTGGATGGAGATCCTGACCGATTTCCTCTGCTTCGAGCAGGCCTCCTTCGACATTGCGTACATGACGGAGATCGACCCGCTCTGGCAAGATGACTCGCTCACCGCGATCATCAATCCCGAGGCCATCGTCTTCGCCAACCCGATCGCCCAGGCGGCCTGCGCGGGCGATTGCATCGCCGGGACTGCGGCCTTGCCCCTCGATGCGCTGTTCTGGTGCGCGGGCTGCCAGGGCAGCATGTATCCCCTCAACGGCAATATCCCGGCGTCGATCGGGCACGTCCAGTCGTCCCGCCTCGCGCTGTCCCGTTTCGCCTACAAGATGCACCGAGAGGGGCTCGCATGGGGCACGATGGGCTCCGAGGGTCTCTGCAAGAAGTACCTCATGCCGATCATGCGGAAGCAGCAATATCGCTTCCAGATGGTGAACCCGATCCCGACGGTCAGCGGGCGGTTTGCCTGCTCGGCGATCGGCGCGTCGACCATGCCGCCGGATGCCGGCCGAGCCTTCCCCGCCGGCGGCGAGGACATGGGCTACCTGGTTTGGCGCAAACGCAACTGCTGCGTGTTCTGAGGAGGGAAGCATGCGCCTTCTGACATTGGGCATCACGGCTCTTCTCACCACTGCCGGCCTCTCGGCGCTCCTTGCCCAAACCGTTGACGGGGTCGACGTCCAGGCCGTGAAGAAGCGTGCCGCGGACCTTGCTGCGGAGGCACAGGCTTTCGTCGACCAGGTGAAGGACCGCGGCGATGAGTTCCGCGAGCAGGCAACCGTCGTGCGCAAGTCGGGCATGGACAACATGCAGCGCGTCGCGGCAACCGAATTGCCAAAGGGACCGGACGGCAAGATCGACTTCGATGAGCTCGTCCAGGGGGCAGCGACGAACGCGAACATTCCCGGCGGCGACGCGCCACAGTTCATCGTCTTCGCCAGCCTGTCGATGCCGACGGCCTCGCTCAAGCAGCTGATCGCCGACACCGCGAGGGCAGGGGGCGTCGTCGTCTTCCGCGGTTTCCCCAACAACTCGGCCAAGGAATTCGCCGGTCGGCTCGGGCAGATCGTGCAGAAGGACGACATGCCGAACATCGGCATCGATCCTCGCCTCTTCCGCGCCTTCGGCGTGCAAGCGGTACCGACCTACGTCGCCGTCTCCTCGACCTTCGACCTGTGCGCGGGCTTCTCCTGCGAAACCAGGGTACCACCCCATGATCGCATGGAGGGCAACGTCACGGTCGACTATGCCCTCAACACCTTCGCCCAGGCCAACGGTCCCGGCGCGCGGATTGCCTCGGTCGCGCTCGAAAACCTCGCGCGGAGCCGGCGCCAGTGAAGCTCAGGTCTCTTGCTGCCGCGCTTATGAGCGTCTGCCTGGTCATCAGCTCCGCCGGCGCTCAGCAGATGACCGTCGAGCAGGCGCGCGAAGAGGGCAAGGCTCTCGGCAACGCCAAGCGGCAGGATGAAAGCCTCGTGCCGACATCTGACGCTCAGGCTGCGGCGGTGCCCGGCTATACCGGCACCACCCAGCCCCAGAGCACCTATTTCGACGACCCGGACGCGCTGGTCGCGGCGGGAACGGCGCAGCGCACGACCAACGACTCCTATCGCACCGTCACCGACCCGGATCACACGCGGCCGACTTTCAGCAATGCCGAGATCCTCGCGACCACCAACCGCGCGACGACGGTGGAAAACGATCCCGAGGCCTACCTGCAGGGCGAGAATATCGGCTCGGAGAGCGGGCAATGCCAGCCGCTCCCGCCCGGATCGGGAGAGGGAGGCTACTACGAGGCGACATGCAATACCGGCACCAAGGTCGACGAGACGGCGCCTGTGTGCCGCGTGCCGCTCGTGGTCGACGTCACCCCCGGCGTGAACAAGTATGTCTACACCTGCGAGAATTGGTCGCGCTCTGCCGCGCAGGGTGGCGACAACCGGAGCCGCCGCTGCGTGCCGGCGTTCAACGCCCCCGTCGCCGACGGGGTCTGCCGCGAGCGGTCGCGCGAGACCGTCATGTACGATGTCTGCCTGCAGGGGAATCCGCGATTCTGCACCGAACCGGACATTCGCGAGGGCGAGATCATCACCTACGAGTGCGACAGCGCGGCGGTCACGGGTCGGCCATACACGATCGAAACGGTCGGCCAGGTCATCAATGAGCACAGGGACGAGGGCGCCTGCAATGGTGCGACGGCCGGCCAGACATGCGAGCTCGCCTCCGAGACTTGCGTCGATACGGAGCCGACGACCCGCACGATCAATGGCGTCGCCGTCACACGCGCCTGCTGGCAGTGGGAGCGGCAGTATTCGTGTCATCGCCTTTCGCAGGGCAACGACTGCGGCGATCTCGAGGGAAATCGCCAGTGCACGTTCCTGCGCGAGGAATGCCTCGACGACCCGCAGCAAGGCGAATGCAAGGTAAAGGAGAAGGTCTACCGCTGTCCCACACCGGACGCGCCAACCTCGGATGCGCCCCAATATATTTGCGGCAGTGATGTCTATTGCATCAATGGCGACTGCGAGCCGATCACGCGCGAGGCCTCGACCGAGTTCAAGGATGCCCTGGTCGCGCTTCATGCGATCGATGACGCATCGAAGGGGTTCGATCCGAACAACCTGACCGTGTTCTCCGGGACGCGCGATACGTGCCATAAGCCCGTGTTCGGTCTCATCAACTGCTGCGCGGGCAAGGTCTCGGGTGCGCTGACCCTCGCAGCCGGCGGTGCGGCGCTCGCGGGAGGGCCGGCGGCGATCGCCGCGCTCGCGACACCCTTCCTCGCCTTGTTCGCCTGTTCTCAGGACGAGATGAAGCTCGACATCAAGGACCGCATGGGACTCTGCCACAAGGTGGGGACCTGGTGCTCGTCCAGCTTCCTCGGCATCTGCAAGACGAAGAAGACCGCTTATTGTTGCTTCGAGAGCAAGCTCAGCCGCGTGCTTCAGGAGCAGGGGCGCGTCCAGATCAACAAGCCTTGGGGCAGCCCGAAGTCCGAGCAGTGCAAAGGCTTCACCATCGCCGAGTTCCAGCTGCTCGATCTGTCCAGGATGGATTTCACAGAGGTCTACGCTGACTTTCTCGACGCGGCAAAGCTGCCGGACGAGGTCCAGACGATGACCGAAATCCAGGCGAAGATTCAGAACTATTACGACCTGCATGGAGGCACTCCATGAACACCAGAGGGATCGGTGATCGACATGACGGCCGTGGCGAATGACCTGCCGACCGCAGGCTCTCCGGGATGCGACTGGAAGATGACGGTGTTCGAGCTGGCGATCTTTCTGTGCGTGTTCCGCGCGAGGCGAGCGGCTCGGGTGGAAGAGATCTGTCAGGTAATCGGCGACTGGTTCGAGTGCGCAGTGGAACCATCGTCGGCTGCTGCGCCGATCGAACACATGATCGCCAATCGCTGGGTCGCGGAGGAAAACCACGGCTTGCGGGCCACCGAAGAGGGCCGGACCGCGGCGCGGCCGCTGATGAACGGGATCATCCGGATGCTCGACCAAGGGACGAGGCTCATCGACGTCGCCCTGATGATGTCCGTGCTCCGTTTGACGAAAGGAGAACTGGACAATGGGCTTCGTCATTTTTGATCCTGCCATTCTCGCGTCCCTGCTCGCCGGCGCATTGGCGCCCGGCTCTGTAGCACCGGGCCTGCCGGCGCCCGCTCGACCAACCTCCGCCTGCAGCGCCGCCGCGCTCTCCACGGCCGGGATCGACTGCTGCCTTCACATCGCGGCCTGGGACACGCCGACCACCCCATCCAACCACCACCCCGCGCAATCTCAGGATGGTGCGGCCGACCAGCAGGGAGGACGATGATCATGTCGAAGATGGCGAAGCTGGCGATGATCCTGCTGACCGCGGCGCCGATGGCCGTGCCGGTGCGTGCGCAGGATGCGGGGAGCGCGGCCGATGGCGTCGAGGCGGCCGCTGGCGGTGATGATTTCTACTGCGGCGAGCGCAAACTGGGGCAATGGTTCTATTGTTCGAAGCCGAGGCCTCCGGAGACGGCAAAGGCTCAACCGCAGGTGCCCGAGCAGACCGCGGCGGAGCGCCTGGCCGCGATCACGCACCAGCTTGATGAGCTCAAGGCCCGAGCGATCCTTGATCCTTCCGAGGCGAATGTCATCGCCTATGTGCGCTTCCAGCGCGAGCAACTGGATCGTGCCTCGACGTTCTCGGATACGTGGCAGCGCGCCCTGTGGCAGAATCCGGATATCGACTACACGCTGCAGCGGCCCGTCAACACAGTCGCGAAGCGAACATGGCTCGATAACCGCAAGGCCGATCGCGACCAGGTCCTCATCAACCTGAGCCAGCGTTACGGCTTGTTCTACTTCTATGCGCAGAGCTGCGGGGCCTGTGAGGTGTTCGCGCCGATCCTGCGCTCGGTCGCGGATAGCCATCGGATGGCGGTCATGGCCGTCTCGATGGATGGTGGCCCGAGCCGGGACTTCCCCAACTATGTCGTGGATTCCGGCCAACGTGCCCGGATGGGGCTTTCGGGCAATGAAACGCCGGCGCTCGTGCTTTTCGACACGGCTACGAAGCGGACCATCCCCGTCGGCTACGGCATCCTGAGCGCCGACGAGATCATGGATCGCATCTTCATGCTCACCAACACCAAGGTCGGGAGCGATTACTGATGTCTAATCCTCGGCAGAATGGTCGGCTCAGGAGGCTGGCACATCGTGCCGGCGCCGCGTTGATGATGGCGGCCGCCTCGCACTTCGCTCTGATCGGCGTCGCGCGCGCCGACGTCGCGTCCGAGATGAACGGCTTCTTCAATGATGCCGGCGGTGCCGCGAACGTGACCGGGCCGACGGCGTTCCAGGGACAGTCGGCAGGCTATTACTCGCTCGGCAACGTCTGGACCCGCTTTCCGCAGAAGAGCGTGTCGCCGTTCAACCTTCAGCTCCCCAGCGCGCGCGCGGGATGCGGCGGCATCGACCTGTTCTCGGGCTCGTTCAGCTTCATCAATGCCAGCGAGATCGTGGCGATGCTGAAGGCGACCGCGAACAACGCCTTGGGCTTTGCTTTCAAGCTGGCTATCGACAGCGTCTCGCCCGAAATCGGCAAGGTCATGGACGAGTTCAGCCAAAAGGCTCAGCTCCTCAACCAGATGAACATCTCCAGCTGCGAGACGGCGCAGGCCCTCGTCGGGGGAATCTGGCCGCAGATGGAGACCACGCGATCGACGATTTGCGAGGCGGTCGGCAACAGCCAGGGCGTGTTCTCCGACTGGGCCGCGTCCCGGCAGGGCTGCAACAACGGCGGTCAACGAGATGGGACGCTCGCCGGCAATACCGATCCTCACATGAAGGAGCAGATCGTCGGCGACCCGCACAACTACACCTGGGAGGCGCTGAAAAAGTCCTCGAAATTCGGCGCGTTCGACCAGGCCTTCTCCGAATATGTGATGACCTTGGTGGGAACGATCGTGACCACGCCTCCGACCGGCAGCGATCAGGGGCCGAAGGTCGTGATCTACGGTCCTGCCGAAGAGGCGGTCGTGACGGCGCTGTTGGACGGCACCGCCAGTGCGACGCAGGTCAAGATCCTCAAGTGCAACAACGAACTTTGCACGGACGTGTCCGACCAGACGCTGAGCGTGCCCGAGGCGAGTGCTCTTCGGCCAAGGATCGCGACGATGATCAAGAGCATGAGCTCGAAGATCCGCAGCGACACGGCGCTCGACGCGGCCGAAAAGCAGCTCCTGAACATGGCCACCGTGCCGATCTACAAGATTCTCGCGGTGCAGGCCTATGCCCACTATGCGTTGACCGACGGCGAGATCCAGACGCTGTCCGAGATCGTCGCGGTCGACCTTCTTAACGCCATGCTCGATAATATGCTCGACCGCGTCGAGCAGGCGAAGGTCTTCTATCAGACCGCAGACCAGGAGACGGCCGGGCAGTGGCGCCAGCAAATCGCCGCCACCCGCGCCAAATTCGCGCAGCGCGACGTCAAGCTTAGCAACAAGCTCCAGGTGACGATGCAGATCATCAACCGGAGCATCATGCTCGAATCGACCCTGCAGAACAGCATGACGCCGGGCATGTCCTCGGCGCTCAACTTTTCGCGGGGCTTGAACGCGCAGGGCCTGCTCTAGGCGCGGAAGGGGAGGGTTGCGACGTGCTCGAGGTCTTCACCGTCGGCGGGGGCGAGTATCTCGTCAACACCTTCAATGCCGTGGCAGCGTGGGCCGGGGGAGGGGGTTACAAGTCGCTCATCCGGGTCGTGATGGTGATGGGCCTGATCTACTCGCTGCTTGTCGTCGCCTTCACTCTCAACTTCCGCGCCTGGATGAACTGGTTTCTGCAGGCGACCGGGATCTATCTGTGCCTCATGGTGCCGACGATCGACGTGAAGGTCACGGATCGCATCAATCCGAGCCTCGCCCCGGCGACTGTGGCAAACGTCCCTCTGGGGCTGGGCGTCCTCGCGAGCTTCACCACGCAAATCGGCGACTGGCTCACGCGTACCGCCGAGACCGTCTTTGTGATGCCCGGGGAGCTCAACTACACCACCAACGGAATGGTCTATGGGGCTCGGCTGTTCGACGCGACCCGCAACTTCGTGATTCGAGATGCCGAATTCTCGACCAACCTCGAGAGCCACTTCAAGAACTGCCTTTTCGGCGACGTGATGCTCTACCAGAAGTCCCTCACCAATCTGGCGAAGGCGACCGACCTATGGGCGGCTATCGGACCCGGCTCGGAGGCTCGGTCGCAGGAATGGCTGGAGCGCCAGGTTGATGGGACGGTCCAGAACTTCATCGTCACCTGCCGGCAGGCTTATGACAGCCTCAACGGCCAGTGGGCCGGGATGATCGAAGCCAATGCTGAGCCTTGGGCCAAGGAGGTCTATCCCAAGCTCAGCAACGCGGTCGCCGCCGCCAAGCTCAAGCACGACCTGCCGATCGTCAACTCGGCCTTCACGGGCTCAGGTGACGACTTCACCGGCGTCATGCGCCAGAACACGGCGATCAACGCCTTCATGCAGGCGCGCAACTCGATGGCTGGCGGAAGCGGGGCTGCATCGATCGACACCTTCGCACAGACGCGAGCCGACATTCAGGCGCGAAACACCTACAATTCGATCGCGCAGCAGGCGATGGCATGGGTTCCGATCCTGAACATCGTGCTCACTGTCGTCTTCTTCGCAATGTTCCCCGTCATCTTTCCCCTGTTCCTGTTGCCCCAGACGGGGCTGGGAACGCTGAAGGGCTACGCGATGGGGTTCTTCTACCTGGCGTCTTGGGGTCCGCTCTACGTTATCCTTCACATGATCTGCATGACCCGGGCGGAGAGCGCGGCGAACGGCGTGGCCGCCGGCGGAATGTCGCTGGGGAGCTATGCCGGGATTGGTGCGGTGAACGGCGAGACCGCGACGATCGCCGGCTTCATGCTGATGAGCATTCCCTTCCTCGCGGCGGGCTTGGCTCGTGGTGCAATGTCGATCGCCGGGCAGGCGACGTCGATGCTCGCCCCGGCGCAGAACGCCGCGGAGGCGGCCGCGCTGGAGCAGACGACGGGCAATTATTCCTATGGGAATGTCAGCTGGGCGAACTCGACGTCGAACATGCGGCAGGCCGATCAATGGTCGACCGCCCCGAGCTTCATGGGGGGCGCGGCGAGCGTGGGGTGGCGCCAGGACAATGGCGCGCTCATCAACAGCTTCGGCAACGGCCAAGAGGTGTTTGATACAGGCGGCGCCATCTCGCGGCTTTCGTTCGCCCCAACTGTTACCACCGGCGCCATCGCCGAATGGCGGCAGATGGCGAGCGAGGCACACCGCCAATCGCAGGCCTACGACAACGCCGCGCAGGAAGTGCTCAGCTGGACCAAGACCGACCGGAGTGCCTACGGCACGTCCAGCGAGCGGTCGTCGGGATGGGATTCGAGCAGCGGCCGCGCTGCCAACAAATCGATTGAGCAGTTCGATCGCACGACAGGCAGCAGCTCGCAGGGTCTGGAGGATCGGTCGTCGACGGGCCAGAGCCAGCGAGTGTCTGACGGCCACGATCGTAGCGCCGGCACGGTTGATCAGATTGGCGGGCGTCTCGATGCGGGAGTTGGCGGCAACCGCGGTGGCGGCGGAGGTGGCGGCGTCGGTGGTCGGGGCAGCGCTCTCGGCCGAGTTCTTAGAGCGCTCCCCGGCGCTGGCGCAACTGTAAGCAAAACGGGCAGCCAGCAGGATACGCTCCGTCATGGGACGGAGGACACGCGCTCATCGGATAGTTCAAGCACGGCGAGTAGTGGGGTTCGCGACGAGCACTCCAATGGGACGGGGGCGACATCCTCTGATGGCACTTATGATCGCTCGGGAGTGTTCAGCCGGGCTTCGACGTCGTCTAGCTCGTCCTTGACCCACGAGCAGGCCCTGGCGCGTGCGAAATCGTATACGGAGACCGCGCGCAAGCTGGAGGAGCTGTCGCAACAGCTGTCGCGCGACGCCAGCTACGCCGAAACACATGGCATGCAGCTAAGCGAGAACATGAGCCAGGATCTCGCGCAATGGTATCGCGCGCAGCAGGCCTCCAACCCAGGCCTTGACGCTCCCGAGCTTTGGGCGACCGATCTCAGCGACCATCAGCGTGCCGTCCGCCAGGAGATGGTGACGCGCTGGATGCGCGAGAAGCAGGATGACATCCGCGAGGAGATTGCTGGCAAGTTGCAGGAGCCCGATCTCGTTCAGGTTAATAGGCTAGGCGTCGACAGCGCAGCGGATGTTGTCGGCTCTTACCGTCCGCATGGCGTATCGGACATTCCCTCTGGCCCGACCGGAGGCGATCCTCGTGCGGCCCAAGCGGTCATCGAGGAAGGTGCCGCGCGCCTAAATGAAGACCGCACAGCGGCGCAGAATGCACGCGCGAACAACGTGCAAGGCTCTGTTGAAGTTCAGCTAGAAGTGAATCGCGATCACAATCGCGGCTTCTTTACTGATCCGAAGCTGCGGGAGTGATCGCCGTGTCAGATGGCCAATGTCATGTATACGCCGAGCCCGATCACGACAGCGACGCCAAGAATCTGGCCGATGACCGTGCCGAACGAGAGAGGCGCATCGCTGTTGTCGGTGACCGGGACGTCCTCGATCAGCAGCAGCGGCCCCGACGGGCGGTCCTCTGTGACCAGCAGCGTGTGCGTGTCCAGCATGTGACGAACCTCCAAACGTCTTAAACATACAAGGTTCGAGGTTTCGCCACAAGGATTGAGGACACGGCTTAATGACAAGAATCGAGACCGGGCCAGAAGAAAGGCAGTGTGCTGTCCCTGAGCTAGATATGGCCAACTGGGCTGTGTTCGGCTTTTCGTGGGTGCTTGTGATGGCCGTAGGCTTGATGCCGGTCGTGGAGGCGAGCCTCAGGCGATCGCCTTCAATTTCAGTGCCGGTTGTGATCGCGTTCTTCGCAGCGGTCGCAAGCGGCCTTGCCCTCCGGCGGCGTTATAGCTGGCTCGGCTTCGTGCTTCACATCATCGGTCAGATAGCAATCTGGCTGTCGATCTTCTGCATGTCGTTAGCGGTCGTGCTGTACGTGTCCGGCTGAAACAGGCTCTCGCCCCCAACAGGTTTTCACGGGGAAAGATCGCTAATCGGCACGAACACCTCGCCGGTCTCGGCCGCGCGGCGGACCTTGAGCGCGAGCAGCCGGTCGATCCCGATGCCGCGATCCAGTGCATCATAAAGGTCCTTGCCCTCGACGCCGATCACGCGCTTGCCGCGGCCGAACGCGCGCAGCCCCTCGTCGGTGAAGCCGCCGAAGCTGATGAAGACGCCGCGGGCCCACGAAGCTTTTTGCTCGACCTTGCCGTGGAAGGTGTGAAGCTCAGCGACGCCGATCTTGCGATTGAGCCACTTGGCCTCGACCAGGTAGGTTTCGTCCGCAAGCTCGAAGCTGCCGTCGATCTGCTCGCCATCGAGCCGGAACGGCTCTCGGGCCTTCAGCCGGAAGGCGTCAAACAGGTCGGTCAGGAAGCGCTCGAAATCATAGCCTCGGCGATGCGGCTCGAGGTCGCGGATCGCGATCAGCCGATCTCGCATCCGGGCGAAATCGATCGCATCGAGCATCGGCGCGGGAACGACGTTCGCCGGTGCCGGGGTCGCGGAGCCTTCCAGTTTGGCGATCAACCCGGCAATCTGAGCGGCCGCCCGGGGCATCGGATCCGGCGCGCCGCTTCCCCGGAGCGCCTCACGCTGCTCCCAAAGAACGCGCAGCGTCCGGGCCGCGGTGCCGTCGTCCACCTGCGCCAGAAAGCAGCGCAACCGCTTCGCCTTCGACGTCCCGTCGACGGCATATTGTGGCGCGTCGATGTCGATCTCGAGCTCGCGGACGAAGAACTCGGCGAAGGTCCGGTTCGAAAAGTCGAGCACGTAGCCCTTCTCACCGCCGCGGAAGACCTCGTCGATCAGGCCCAGCTCGATCGAGCGCAGACTGCTCACCGCCGCTTCGCCTTCGAGGGGCGGGCGCGGTCAGCCGCGCGGATAACGCTGAGCACCGCCGGGTGTACGTCGCCGGCTTCCTCGTCGGTCGGCTCGGATGCCCATTTCTCGTTGAAGCGCAGCAGCTGATTGTTGCGCCACGCAGACATCTGGTAGCCTTCCGCCTTCAGCCTTGTCTCGACCGATGCCGGCACCGAGAGGTGCTCGGGCAGGACATAGGCGAAGAGCAGCTTGGGCAAGCCGTCGAGGTGCTTGATGGCATAGCCGGTCGAGCGCGGCGACAGCACGCACTTCTTCTCACCCCATCCGGACCGGTAGCTTCGCAGGAGCGAGTCATAGGTCAGGATCTTGATCTTCTGGTCGTCCTCGATGCTCGCGATCCGGTCGCGCTGCGCCTGGTTGAAATCCTTGCCGGTCGAGCGGCCGATGATCAGCACCCGGCGCAGCTCGATGCGATTGCGCGCCATAGGCGAAGGAACGAGCAGCGGCAGAAGACGCTCGCGCACCTCGGACTGGTGCTGCTCCCAATAGTCGCGCCAGACCGCTGTCTGAGCAAGCGCTTCATTGAACGCCGAGGAGCCGCCGACGTGCTTGCTGCTGGTGGTGAACAGCGGCTTGTTTGGGCGCTCGATCTCGATCAGCACCAGGATCCAGCGATCGGACGATTTGGTGAGATAGGCGAAGTCAGCGGTGCGCCCCGCGATCGGGAACTTCGCAATCACGCAGTTCATATGGAGGCGGTGGTTTAGCAGCCAGGAACTCGTGTCGAGCAGTTCGGTATGCTGCTCGAGGAAAGTCTGAATGTCGTTTTCGTTCTTGCCATCGTCGGCGAGCAATTGCTCGAAGGCGGAGGCGAGCGCTTCGTCCGGCGGTTGTCGCATGGGTGGTCTTTTTCTCTTTATGCTGGTTTGTCGGAAAAGGCGCCCTCAGCGGATCGCCACCACTTTCGCACCAACGTCTGCGGCCACATCCTTCCAGGCGCGGTCCGCAGTATAGGCCGGCACGCCAAGCCGCTTCGCCAACGCGAGGCAGAAGCGGTCACCGAGCGAAAGACCCGCCGCGCTGGTGACAGCGCGCAACGCGCCCGCCTCCCAGCCCAGCGCTTCGTCTGCGGGTAGGACGGTATAGGGCAGCGCGCCGAGCATCGCCCTGATCTCTTCGATCGGCGCGCCAAGGTGAACGAAATGGCTCACCACCTCAGCCTCGTTGAAGACCCCCACCGCCGCGTCGCCCACCACATTGGCAACCTTACTTCCTCCGCGCTCTCCCTTCAGCAGCGCGAGTATCGCGGACGCATCGAGAACCGCCTCCGTCACTCGCCACTTTCCGCCCGACGGGTGGTAAGGAAGGCGCCCACGGACGCGTCGGGATGGTCAGCATATTTCTTCGCGATCGCCTGCGCGCGCGCGACCGCCTGCTGAACCGTCCTCAGCACCACGCCATCCTCGGTTTCCTCGAGCAAGACCGCGCCGCCGCCTTCGAGACCGAGCCGCTTGCGGATGCTTGCCGGCAAGCTCATGCGTCCGTTGGGCGTTATGTTCACTTGGACGGTCATGAGTCGCATCGTCTCCGCTGTGGCAAGCGAGGGATCACATACCACATGGTGCCTCATAGGAACAGCGTTGTTGCATATGCCAAGATTTGCAACACATGCCACTCGATGTAATTAGCGATAAACTTGATTCCCGCGAAAAAGATGTTGGCGGTTTCGGGAGCACTTGTCGGTTCTCCTGAAAGGGTGGACTCGCGGCTAGATTGCCGCTTAGCGACGACGTGCACCTGAAACAGTGGACATTGTTCCCGAAACAGCGGACGATCGCCCAGCTGGGACCACCCGAGGCGTCGTGCCATGCGAACCGCGGACCTGAGGACGGCGAGCGACGCCGACTGGGCGGAGGCGCATCGCCGCGAGAAGATCATTCGCCCGCTCGCCTCGATGACGCGCGTGCCCGGCGATGTGGCCGCCCAAGCCATGGTCCAGCTGGAACTCGGCCGCGCTCGCTTCCACAAGCTCCTGCAACTCTACCGAGCCACGCCCGCTGCGGCGTCACTGCTGCCGCGACCGCGAGGAAGGGAGAAGGGGGAGCAGCGGCTCTCGGCCGCGGCTGAGCATCTTATCGCTCGCGGCATCGCTGATTTCTACCTCACGCTCGAGAAGCCCAGCGTTCAGGCGCTCCGCCGCTGGCTGCGACACGAAGGAACGAAGATCGGGGTCAAGGTGCCCAGCACCAAGGCGATCCAGGCCCGGTTGGACCGGCTCGCTCCCCAGCTCGTTACGGCCCGCAGACAGGGTGCCAAGGCAGCCGCTGACAAGTGGGAGCCAACGCGAGGCGTGCTCGAGGCGGACTACGCGCTTGAGCTCGTCCAGTCGGACCACACGCTGGTCGACGTGATCGTTGTCGACGACCTGTACCGCAAGCCTATCGGCCGGCCTTGGCTCACGCTGATGATCGACTTGGCGAGCCGAACCGTGCCCGGCTTCCACCTCGACATGCTGGCGCCGTCCGCTGTTTCGGTCGGTATGTGCATGCGGCACGCCGTTCTCCCCAAGCGGGACTGGCTGGCCGAGCGGAGCATGAAGGCACCGTGGGACAGCCAGGGGCTCATGGATCGGCTGCACCTCGACAACGCGCGCGAGCACCGCTCAGACGCGCTGAAGCGCGGCTGCCGAGCTCATTCGATTGCGCTCGAATATCGGCCGGTGCGTCGGCCGCACTTCGGCGGTCACATCGAGCGGCTGATTGGCACGATGATGGGGGCCGTCCACCTCCTACCCGGAACGACCTTCTCTAACGTCGCCGAGCGTGGCGACTACGATGCGGAAGGTGAGGCGTGTATGACGCTGAGCGAGCTGGAAGTCTGGCTCGCCGCGCAGATCATCGGCCCATATCATGCGGAGCGGCACCGCGGGATCGGCATTCCGCCCGCCCTTGCTTGGGCCGAGGGGGTGGAACGACGCCCGGAGCTGGTCCGCCTTCCGGCCGACGATGCCGCGTTCCTGTTCGACTTTCTACCCTGCGAGCTGCGCGCCGTGACACCACACGGCATCGAGCTGTTCCGCACTCACTATTGGGATGATGCGCTATCCTGCTGGTACACGCGGCCGGGGCAGACGATGCCGGTGCGTTGGGATCCCCGCGACCTTTCGCGCGTCTGGCTCGAGCTACCACACGGCGAGCACCTCGAGGTGCCCTACCGCGATCTGCGGCGTCCCGCGATCACCCGCTGGGAACAGAAGGAGGCGGTTCGCACTTTGCGGGAGCGCGGCCAGCAGGCTGTCGACGAGACGATGATCTTCCAGGCTGTGGAGACCCAGCGATTGATCGTCGCGGAAGCGGCGCACAAGACCAAATCCGCGCGGTTCGCGCTTCAGCGGACCAAAGCGGCACTGCGCGACGCCCGTCGGGCGAGGGGTGGCAGCAAGCTCCGGCTTGAGCAGGTAACCCCTGCCGTTGGCTTATCTGCGGTAGAGGAGAGGACGGGCGGCGATCAGCCGGGGCTTCCTTATCTTGTCGAGGATATGCCCCAATGAGCGACCTCTCCCATCTCGCCGATGGTTATCGCGAGCGCGCGCGTTGGCCCGACGCCGACCGGATCGCCTGGATCCGCAAGGACCGGTGGCTCGGCTTCCCGAAGGCGGAAGCGGTGCGCAAGACGTTGGACGCGATGCTGCGCTATCCGCCGCGCACGCGCATGCCGTGCCTGCTGATCTACGGCCAAACCGGCATGGGCAAGTCGCGCATCGTGGAGCGCTTTGAGGCAGAGAACCCGCGCGGGTTCAACGAGGCTATCGGCGTGGCGACGATACCGGTCGTCGCCGTCCAGCTTCCACCGCAGCCGACCGACGGCGAGTTCTACGGCGAGGTGCTCGAGAAGCTCGGCGCCGGCTTCGCCGCGCGGGGGGACACGCAGCGTGCGCGCCTCCTGACTCGCCGGCTGATGGGGCAGGTGGGTGCTCGCATGCTGATCCTGGATGAGATCAACCACATGCTGGCCTGCACGCCGCGCCAGCAGCGCATCTTCCTCAACACGATCCGCTACCTCGCGAACGACCTGCAGATCCCGCTCGTCTGCACTGGCAACCACGAGGCGCAGGCGGCGCTGCTCACCGACGCGGCGCTCGCCGAGCGGTTCGACGCGGTCGAGCTGGCTCGGTGGCAGAACGACGAAGCGTTCCGCCTGTTGATGGTCACGCTAGCTGCGATCCTGCCGCTTCGGAGACCTTCACAGCTGGAAGAGGAGCGTTGCCGCACGTCGGTACTCGATCTCTCCGACGGCAATACCGGGCGCATCTTCCGCCTCGTCGAGACGTTGGCTGTTCGTGCGATCGAGAACGGCAGCGAATGCATCGAGGCCAGAGACCTCGATGCCGACGACCTCGTGCTGCCCTCGGTCAGCATGAAGGTGATTGCCCAGCGCCGGGGGCGGGCGCGGGCCAGGGAAACGGTCTGAGCCGTGCCGGGCGCGCTGCCGATCGCGCCACGGCCTCATTCTGACGAGCTTATCTCCTCCTGGCTGGCGCGCATCGCCGCTTGTTACGAGATGTCCATCACTGAGTTGCGGCAGGAGCTATCCCCGGGCAGTGCAGGCACCAAGGTCAGAGCGGACGTAGGATGGAAGGGGTCGGAGGCGAAATCCGCGGCGCAACGGCTCCGTGTTGATCAGAATGCGATCATGCGCCTCAACCTGAAGCGCCGCTGGCCGTGGCTGGTGACCGCCTGGTTGCCACGAACCGACGGAAAAGGGCGAGCGCGAGGCGAGCTCGATCTCGCCTGGTGCCATGTCTGCCTTGCTGAGGGCCACGCCACAGGTGGCACCTACCTCGATACCGAAGCGGCGCTCCCGCTCATCTTCTGTCACCGGCACGGCACCTGGCGGCAGGACTTCTGCCGCCGCTGTCAGCCCCACCAGGAGCCCCGCTTCAGCTGGCGGAGCCGGATCGAGTTCACCTGCACCCACTGCGGCGTACCTCTCAGAACGAACCATTGGAGCGGCCCGAGACCCGCGTCCGACTGTCGGTCGGAGGAGGTGTCCGCCGCCTTAAGCCTGCTGTTCGCCTTCGATGGCGAGTTGCGGAAGGCGCTGCTCGGCAGGTCTGCGTCGCTGACCGGGGTAGGGCAGGTCTCGGCTCGGCAGTTCCTCGCCGTGTTGGACGGGCTCACGCGAGCTTTTCTCGCACCCGACATCAACCGCACCAGCCGCATAAACCTGTTCAACAGCCCGCTGGTACCAAACCTGCCCAATCACGAGCCACAAACCTGGGAAGAGCAGCCCTTTCACGAGCTGTCGCCTGCATATCGTGCTCACGTCTCATGCGCTGTCATCGCACTGCTGTCGGATGAGCCGGTCAGCCGCCTGATGTCGGGCGTGAGGCTCGCTTACGAACGGCATTCGCTCGAATGGCTGCTCGCCAGCACGCCCAGATGGGTCCAGGCGACGCTGGTCCGCGAAAGCACCCGCTGGCCGGCACCGCTCCGCGGGCGCGTCGTGGCGCATCATCGGCGGACGGGTCTGGACGTCGACGACATTCTGGAGCAGTTTGGCGCGTGGCTTGACGAGCGGGAGCAGCGCTTGCGCGAACGAACGTCGCTGATCGGGTAAGGGCGCAACAAGCCCCTAAACAGCTGATCGACAGAGCAAATCTGCCAGTCCGATAACAAGGATTATGTTAAGCATCTGAGCGATATTTTCCGCGGGCTCCCGTCACTGCAGCGCCTCCGTCCAATCACTTCAGCCTGGAGCCACCGTCAGCATGCTCCTGTCGGGAAGGCTCTCAAGAAGGTCCGCTTCGGCTCGGTTCGGACCGCTTACGACGCTATTCACGCCTGCAACGCCGGTCCGAGCTTCCCGCATGCCTGCCCTGCCGCGCTGGTTCACGCAGCCCGCTCCTGCAAGCCGCAGGAGGTGCAGGCCGGGAGGTCGGCCATGAGCTCCAAACATTGATTGCGCTCTGATCGAGGAAGGACCGACGGAACAGAACGGAGCGACGAGATTAGAATCCCTCACCGTGCCTGAACGAGGCACGGCAGGACGAGGACGAACCTGATGAACGAGAACAACCTGAAGAAGCTGGTCGCGCAAGGATTGTCCGCGATGCGGGCCGGCAGCGACGTCGCCGCCAAGGCGACCGACGAGATCAACAACGACGCGCGCCACCCGGCGCTGCGATCCGCGCTCGAAGAGGGCAACCGGACTTCCCGCCAATGGGCGGACCGCATCCGTCGCGCCGCCGAGCAGGCGGGCCCGGCCGATCAGCAGGACAACCCTGTGCTCGAAGCGCATTACGAGGTGAGCCGCAGGATCCGCGAAGCGGCACCGGACGATGCCTCACGCGACCTCGGCATCATCGCCAGCGGGCAGCTCGCGCTTCATTACTGGATCGCTTCGTTCGGGACCATGGCCAATTACTGCCGGCAGACCGGCATGGACGATGCGGCGCGCGACATGAAGGCGTGCGCGGACGAGGCCAAGCAGGCCGACGAAAAGCACAGCCAGCTCGCCGAGCAGTTGCTGTCTGAAGGCTGAACCGGTGCCGGCCCGCCTTGCTACCGACGACTGGCCAACCGGCATGATCTTACAACAGGAGATAATTGGTGCTTGAGCAACGAAAGCTGGGCGACGGGCTGCGCGTATCTGCGCTGGGCCTCGGTTGCATGGGCATGTCCGAATTCTATGGGCAGGCCGACGAAGCCGAGGCGGTCGCGACCATTCAGCGCGCGATCGATCTCGGCGTGACGTTTCTGGACACCGCCGACATGTACGGGGTAGGCCGTAACGAGGAGTTGGTCGGGCGTGCGATCCGCGATCGCCGCGACGCGGTGGTTCTCGCCACCAAGTTCGGCAACGTTCGCGGCGAGGACGGCACCTTCAAGGGCGTGTGCGGGCGCCCGGATTACGTCCGCTCCGCCTGCGAGGCGAGCCTGCGACGGCTCGGCGTCGAGACGATCGACCTCTACTATCAGCACCGCGTCGACCCCGACACGCCGATCGAGGACACGGTGGGCGCGATGGCCGGGCTGGTCCGCGAGGGCAAGGTGCGCCACCTCGGCCTCTCCGAAGCGGCGCCCGCCACGGTCAGGCGCGCGCACGCCGTGCATCCGATCGCGGCGCTGCAGACCGAATATTCGCTGTGGAGCCGCGATCCCGAGGGCGAGATCCTCGACACGGTGCGCGAGCTCGGCATCGGCTTCGTGCCGTACAGCCCGCTCGGCCGCGGTTTCCTGACCGGCGCGATCCGGCGGGTGGAGGATCTCGCGCCTGACGACTATCGCCGGCACAGCCCCCGCTTCCAGGGCGAGAACTTCCAGCGCAATCTCGATCTCGTCGCGGCGGTCGAGGCGATGTCGCGGGAGAAGGGCTGCACCCCTTCCCAGCTGGCGCTCGCCTGGGTGCTGGCGCAGGGCGAAGACATCGTGCCGATCCCGGGCACCAAGCGCCGCGGCTACCTGGAGGAGAATGTCGGCGCGCTCGACGTGACGCTCACCCGAGGCGAACTGGAGCGGCTCGACCGCGCGGCGCCGAAGGGGGCAACGGCGGGCGAGCGCTACGCCGCGCCGCAGATGCAGGCGCTGAACCGATGAGCGGGAGCGACGGACACGGCCTTGCCGGCCGCGTCGCGATCGTGACGGGCGGCGGTCGCGGGCTGGGCCGCGCGATGACGCTCGGGCTGGCGCAGGCCGGCGTGCGGGTCGTCGCCACCGCCGCGCGCGAACTCGCCGAGGTCGAAGCGGTCGCACGGGAGGCAGAGCGGGCATGCGGCGACGATCGGGTGCGGCCGCTGCTCGCCGACGTGACGCGGGTGGAGGATTGTGCCGCAGTCGTGCGCGCGGCGCTCGTGCGCTTCGGCCGGCTCGACATCCTGGTCAACAATGCCGGGCGCGGCATGAAGTATGTGAGCGACACCTTCCTGACAGAACCGACCCGGTTTTGGGAGGTCGCCCCCGACACTTGGCGCATGGTGACCGACACCAACGTCAACGGCCCGTTCCTGATGGCGCGCGCCGCCGTCCCCGCCATGCTGGAGGCGGGATGGGGCCGAATCGTCAACATCTCGATGAACCGCGAGACGATGCGACGGCGCGGCTTCTCGCCCTACGGCCCGTCCAAGGCGGCGCTGGAATCGGAGACCGCGATCTGGGCGCAGGACCTTGCGGACAGCGGCATCACGGTGAACGCGCTCCTGCCGGGGGGCGCGACGCTGACCGGCATGATTCCCGAAGGACTGCCGGATAGTGCACGCGACGGACTGCTGTCGCCCGAGATCGTGGTGCCGCCCTTGCTCTGGCTCTGCTCTGACGCTGCCGCGGCGGTGACGGGTAAGCGCCTGGATGCCCGGCGGTGGATGGGAGAGCAGCCCGGAAGTCAGCGCACAACTGACACGCTGGAGGATGTAGGCTGTTAGGGCAGACCACAGGACATATCCGCTCGGCCAGCCGTGGTCTCTTCGTCCTTTTGTGCGATATCCCTAGCGACAGGTCTTCTGCTAACCGAGACGGTAAAGGACCTGAAATTGGCCGCACGAAGCCGGGATCAAGAGATCCCGGCCCACTCAGCCTACCAAACAGCGGTCGGCCGCACGCTTCGTCCGCCAGCTTTGCAGCAGCTCGATCTGTCTCTCGTGCACCTCGTCGATAACTGGTGGCTCGGCCTGACAGGTTGCACCGGCCGCCACGACCTGAGATTCCGTTTTGTATCCCTTATCGCTGTTCATGTGATCTAGGAGTGCGCGCAGCATCTGCCGCCCTCTTACCACGCGGCTCTTGATTGTGCCGACGGGAACCTGCTCGATTGTGGCTGTCTCCTCATAGCTCAATCCCTCGATCCCGATGAAATTGATGCACCGCTGCTGCTCAGGCGTCAGGCGCGGCCATAGACGGCGAACATCGCTCAGCGTCACAACGGATTCCTGGTTCGACGCCACCGGAATGTCGGCGAGTTCGGCGGTCTCGCTAACTTGTACCGTGCCTCGACGGCGTACCTGCGAAAGAAATGAGTTGCGAAGGATCCGGAAGGTCCACGCCTTCATATTTGTACCGGCTTCGAAGGATGCGCGGCTGCGCCAGGCTTTCAGCACGGTTTCCTGAACAAGGTCCTGTGCAGTATCGGGATTCCTGGCCAGCGATCGCGCATAGCGCGCCAGACTAGGCATAAGCGCGCTGAGCTCGGCACCGAAGTCCGACCAGCCCTCAGATGGCAGATGCGGCTCGTCAACCGTTTGTTCGGACACGCGGAACCCCTCGCTCAATCGAACCGGTCAGCTGCTTTGGTACCAACCGGTTTACTTTCGGAAAACGCCAAGCCGATTGGTTCGTTCCGCTCGTCGGAGATGAAATATCAGTAGCGAAACAATCGCGCGCGACTGGGTACATGAAAGGCTGACAACAAGAGGTCAGCGCCGCTGCCTGTTCGCGTACCAAGCGCAGCCGGCAAGGAGTATCGCAGAAGCCATCAGGATTGCTCCAACAACATCATGGTCGTGCTGGAGGATCGCGCCGGCGACCAGCAGGCCGGCGGACAGGACGTTGGGATCTGCGCCCCGGGGCAATGCCGGTGGTGAGGAGACGGCACCTTTCTGCAACTCGATCGGCAGCGCACCCGACCGCGCAACCCGCTCGGCGAAGGCCACCAGCTCGGGCGAGGCGGCGGCCAGACGGCCAAGGCTTGTCGCCAGCCGGCGTCCGCCACGCTTGAGGCCGGCCGGGCCGATCCGCTCCCGCAGCAGTTCGCGCGCGATCGGTGCGGCGCGCGCGGTGATGTCAAAGCCGGGATCGAGCCGTCGCACGAACCCTTCGGCGATCAGCAAGGTGCGCAGCAGCAGGGCGAGGTCCGGCGGCAGCGCCAGACGATAGGTTCGAAGCAGCGCGAACACGCGGCCGAAGATGTCGGCGAGCTCGATCTGCTGGAGTACCGCCCCGCGGAACTGGCCGATCAGCGCGTCGAGGTCGCGGGTCAGCGCCTGGCGATCGACATCGGTCTCGCCCGACCATTGCAGCAGTACGTCCGTCACCGATCGTGTGTCCTCACCCGCGATGGCAAGGACGAGCGTGACAACCTCGTTCCGCCGGGCGGGACTGAGCACGCCGACCGCCCCGAAGTCGATGAACGCCAACGACCCGTCGGCCAGAACAAAGACGTTGCCGGGATGGGGGTCCGCGTGGAACCGACCGTTGAAGATGATCATCCGCAGCACCGCATCGGCATATCTGCCGGCGACGTCAGCACCGCCCTCACCCGCCACGTCAAGAACCTCGCGGACGGGCATGCCGTCAAGCCGCTCCTGCACGTTGATCCGGCGGCCGACCTGATCCCAGTAGAAGGCCGGCGTCCGGACGCCGAGCGGCTGCAGGAACGCGCCGATGCTCTCGCAGGCTGCCGCTTCTGCGCTGAGGTCCATTTCCTGCGACAAGCTCTCCGCGAAAAACCGCAGCAGTTCGTCGGGCTTGAGGCGGCGGATCTCCGGTGAGTGCCGGGCCGCGAGCCGCGCGATGCGGCGGAGCAGCCGTAGGTCGGCATCGACGCGTTCCGCGATCCCCGGCCGGCGTACCTTGACCACGACCTCGGTCCCGTCGCGCAAGGTTGCAGCATGAACCTGCGCAATCGACGCCGCCGCGATCGGCTCGCGGTTGAAGTTCGCGAACACATCAGCGATCGGGGAGCCGAGCGCGGCCAGGATCGTCGGCTCCAGCGCCTCGAACGGCAGCGGGGTCACGCGATCCTGCAGCGTCGACAGCGCCCGCACCCATTCCGGCCCGAGCAGGTCTTCGCGGGTGGCGAGCACCTGCCCCAGCTTGACCGCGACAGGTCCAAGGTCTCGCAGCAGCGCGACGACCCGCTCGGGCGTACCGAGGTCTACCGGCTGCTCTGAGCGACCGGGCAGCAGGCCCAGGCGCGAGGCGAGCCCGTTCAGCCCATGGCGCCCCATGATCTGGATGAGCTCGGCCAGCCGCGCGCGCTCACCGATTTGAGACTCGTCGTCGGTGGTGGGCATCACGCGCTGCAACCATCCTCCTGCCGCGGGCGGCAGCCATCGAGGAACAGGTCGATGCCGCGCGAAATGCGATCCCGCGCTGCCTCGTCGTATGCTGGAGGAGACAGCCCCAGCGCTGCGCGGCGCATGGGTGCGACCACGACGAGCGTGACGAACTGCTCGGCAGCGAACACGGGGTCCGCCAGCGACAGTTCTCCCTTCGCATCGGCGTGGGCGAGGATCGACGCCACCCATTGGACGGCCCGCTGGTAACCGAAGTCATGGATGTTCGCCGCTAGCGCGGGAAAGCGCACGGCTTGCGCGATGACGACGCGTTCCATGGACGCGATCCGGGGCGTCAGGAGCCACTCGAGCAACCGATCTGCGATCACGCCAAGTCGCGATCCAATGTCGGGTTCGTCGCTGCCCGACGGTTCGAGCGCCCGCAGCTGCGTGTCGATCTCGTCGAGAATGACCGCCTCGAACACACGCGCCTTGCTGCCAAAGCGCGCGTACAGGGTCCGCTTGGAAATGCGCGCCTGTTCGGCGATCATGTCGGCACTGGCGCCGTCGAACCCGTGTTCGAAAAACAGCTCGCGAGCGCTCTTGAGGATGTGCGAGGTCAGGCGGAGCGCATCCTCAGTGGTCGGTCTGCCCATTTTCCTCGGACGCCGACGTTTCTTTTCGTCATCGCTCAATCTCGTTCTCCTGGATCGAGAGTAGCGCGATCCGGACCGGTTGGCGAGAAATCAAACGGAGACGGTCGGTTGCTCACCCGCCAGCGAGATCTCAGCCAATGGCTGTCCTTGTATCGCGGCCGATCACTGCCGTGGCCTCGGCTTGTAGATGGGAAGGGACGGAGCCCCCACGCCCAGTCCCTCCTGATCGATGCGAACGGCCGCATCCCTGACAGCACCGACCTTGTTCCTCGCTGAACGAACCGTTTCACGCAGTTGGGCCTGTTTGGCGGCCGTGCCGCGTATCGTGGGTCGAATAGCCTCTAGCCGAGCCGTGAATCGATCGGCACCGTCTCGGGCTCTCAACAATGTTCGGTTCGCTCTCGCGAGGACGGTCGCGCGGCGTTCGTCCGCTGCCGCTCTCAGTTGTTGGGCGCTGTCGCCGGATCGCTGCAAGGCGTCTCCCACGGCAATCACGCGGCCGCGCGCACCGGTGAGAGCATCGGACGCTGCTCCGGCTTTGTCAGCCCAACCAGCGGAACTCTCCGCGAGCGCCGCCAGCCGATCGCTGGCCCGCTGCTGCTGAGCGGCGTCGAGGTTGCGCGAGACAGAGTCCACGGTGCGGCTGATCTTCTCGACCAGTGCGACGGGGTCCCCTCCGCCGCCAAGGAGCCCGCCTTCCTTGGTGGGGATGACGGGAAGCTCCCCGTCGTTCGCCGCAACGATCGGGGGCGCGCCAGAGGTTGCACCGTCGAGGCTGATGTTCGCGGTGCCGGCCAGTGCCGATCTTGCGATCGACGCTTTCACGCCTGCGACGATGGGGATCCGCGGTTCAAGGCTGACGGTGACGAGAACCGCTGACGGGTCCTCCTTGTCGAACCGTATCGACGTGACGTGACCGGCCGGTACGCCCGAGAAGGTCACCGGCGACCCCTTCTCCAGACCGGCAACGCTTCCGGTAAAGCGGATCAGATAAGGGTTTCCGTCTTCATTGCGTGCATCAAACAGCCAAAGGGTAAAGACGAGGAGCGTACCCAACAGAAGGCTGGTGACCGCGAGCACAAGGAATTTATTCGACCGCGTTTCCATGAGAGACCATAACCATTAGGAAGCCGGACCAAATTTGTAAACCGTACCGTTTCCAAGGTGGCAAGGCCTGATCAGGACGAGGATGGAATCGTGGCTGGAGACTGGAGCCTGCAACCAGGCGACATACCGTGGGGCAACAGGCTTGGCCTGGAGTTGGTTTCGATCGGCGATGGCCTCAGCTCGCTACGTGTCGGTTGGCGTGAGGAGCTGGCCGACGAGGACGAGACTTTAGCAACGGGCGTGTTGACGAGCCTTATCGATCAGGCCTGCGGCGTTGCCGTAATGTCCCGACTGGGAAGGCGATTGGCAATCTCGACCCTCAACCTGAAGGTGGACCATGTGCGGTCCCCCGAGGCGAGATGCTCCGCGACAGCGTGGGCGCATTGTTACGACGCTACCGAGCGCCGTGCGTTCGTACGGACCGAAGTCTGGGATACCGATCCTTCTCACCTGATCGCGACTGCCCAAGGCGTCTTTTCGATCAATCGGGCTGTCGGGCCATGACCGGCTTCGCGCAGCTGCTAGGCTCCATGATTTCAGAGAGCGGTGACGCCTTTGTTTTGACGCCAGTGGAGTACATGATCGGCAGCCCTCTCCTTCCCGCCTTGCATGGCGGAGCTGTGGCATCCTTTCTCGAAGTGGCAGCGAAGCGTGCCCTTGCACGCAAACTTCCGCCCGGGCACTTCCCGAAGCTCATCAGCGTGAACCTCCAGTTCCTTGCCTCTGCTCGGCTGGATGCACTTGTCACGACGCCGAAGGTCAGGCGTGTCGGACGTCGGATCGCAGTCGTTCACGCCGAAGCATTCCGCCGCGAAGATCCAGCGGCTGTTTGTTTCGCGCAGCTTGAGTTTGCTGTGCACGAGCCCATCAGAGTGGGTGGCAGTGCCGATCGCCACATACTATGATACGGTCCGGTTTACATACGTTAGGGTTGCTGAGTGGCTGACGAGCATGCTGAAGATCGAGGCGGCGATGCGCCGCATGACGACCGGAATGCGCATTCCCAGCCAGAAGCTAGGTCGAAGGACGGTGTCGAGGAGAACGACGGCGTAAAGAAGCCCTCGCTTCTCGAGCGCTATCCGATCATCCGCTACGTCCTCATCGCCGCGCTCGTTGCGGGCATCGTCGCGGCGGTCGTCTGGTACATGAACTACCGCGCGAGCGGCCAATACCTGCAGTCGACCAACAACGCCTATGTGCGCGCGGACTTCGTGACCGTTTCACCGAAGGTGGGCGGCTATGTCGAGCGTGTCCTCGTCGCCGACAACCAGCCTGTCCGCCGCGGCCAGCTGCTCGCCGTCCTCGATCCTCGTGACTACCGCGCCAATGTCGAACAGGCGCAAGCTCAGATTGCCGCGGCCGGCGCCAACATCACGACCGCGCGCCGGACGCTTGACGAGCAGCAGGCCACTGTCGCTCAGGCCGCCGCCCAGGTTGCGAGCGCCGAGGCTGCCGCGGCAGCGGCAGAAAACGAGGTAAGACGTTACGAACCGCTCACTCGGACAGGGGCGGAATCGCGCGAGCGCCTCGCCAACCTCGTCCTGCAGCGTGATCGAGCCGCCGCGGAGCTGCGCGCGCAGCGCGCCGCCTACCTCGCCGCCCGTCGCAGTGTCGCCACACAAGCGGCTCGCATCGGCCAGGCGGAGGCGCAGCGCGGCACCGCGCAGGCGCAGCTTGCGCGCGCCTCGACGGACCTCGGCGCCGTCGAGATCCGCAGCAGCATCGACGGCGTTGTTGCCGACAAGGCGGTCCGGGCCGGGCAATATGTCCAGCCTGCGACCCGGCTGATGTCGGTGGTGCCGGTTGATCAACTCTACATCGAGGCCAATTTCAAGGAGACCCAGGTCGCGCTGATGCGCGTCGGGCAACCCGTGACCATCAAGGTGGATGCACTGGACGGCGCCGAACTGCGCGGCCGGGTTGCGAGCTTCTCGCCAGGCACGGGCGCGCAGTTCTCGCTCATCCCGCCCGAGAACGCGACCGGGAACTTTACCAAGATCGTTCAGCGAGTGCCCGTGCGGATCAGCATTGAAGCGGGGCCGGAGGCGCGCCGGGTGTTGCGTCCCGGCCTGTCGGTCGAGGTTACGGTCGACACGATCAGCGCAAAAGGAAGTCGTGACCGGATCGAACAGGAAACCGAGCGGCTTAAGCACGACGAGACGCAGGGCGGGCGCTGATGGCGGCCGAACGCGCCGGCCTGCGCGACTGGCTCGCCGTCGCAGCGGGCACGATCGGGTCGTTCATGGCGCTGCTCGACATCTCGATCGTCAATGCGGCCTTGCCCACCATCCAGGGCGAGATCGGCGCGAGCGGAACGGAGGGCACCTGGGTCGCGACCGCCTATCTCGTGGCGGAAATCGTCATGATCCCGCTTAGCCCCTTCCTCGTGCGTCTGTTCGGTCTGCGCAACTTCCTTCTGGGTGCGGCGATCAGCTTCACCGGCTTCTCGATCATGTGCGGCATCTCGACGACGTTGCCGATGATGATCGCCGGGCGTGTAGGGCAAGGCTTCACCGGCGGTGCGCTGATCCCGACCGCGATGACCATCATCGCGACACGGCTGCCGCCATCGCAACAGCCGATCGGCACCGCCGCGTTCGGCGGCACCGCGATCCTCGGTCCGGTGCTCGGGCCGATCATCGGCGGCTGGCTCACCGACAATTACAGCTGGCACTACGCCTTCTTCCTGAACGTGCCGGTTTGTGCCGGGCTCGTCCTGCTCCTGCTGTTCGGGCTCAAGCATGAGCGTCTGCGGCTCGACCAGCTGCGCCATGCCGACTGGTTCGGGATCGCAGGGCTCGCAATCGGCCTGGGTGCGCTCACCGTCATGCTCGAGGAGGGGCAGCGCGAGATGTGGTTCGAATCCGCCATGATCGTGAAACTCGCGATCGCCACGGTCTTCGGCTTCGCGCTCATCACGATCGGACAGGTCCGCTCCGCGCATCCGGTGCTCAAGCTGTCACTGATCTTCAGCCGCTCCTTCGGCAGCGTATTCGTCCTCAGCCTCATCATCGGCGTCGTGCTCTACGGGGTCACCTTCCTCATCCCCCAGTTTCTCTCGTCGATGGCGGATTACAGCGCGCTGCAATCGGGCAAGGTGGTCTTCGTCTCCGGCATCCCCGCCCTGATGCTGATGCCGTTCCTGCCGCTCGCGTTCAAATATCTCGACGTCCGGCTGGCGGTCTTTGTCGGCATGACGCTGATCGGCGTCAGCTGCGCGATGGACTGGCATCTCACCGCGCGGTCGGCCGGTGGGGACCTGACGAACTCTCAGCTCGTGCGCGGCTTTGGGCAGATCTTCGCCATGATGTTCCTCAACCAGGCCGCGATCAGCGCCGTGGCGCCCGAAGACGCAGGCGATGCGTCCGCGCTGTTCAACGCGGGGCGAAACCTTGGCGGATCGATCGGCCTGGCGCTGATGGCGACCCTCCAGGACCGGCAGACCTTTCTGCATTTCAACCGGCTGGGCGAAACGGTGTCGGCCAACGCGGCGACCACGCAGGAATGGTTCGCTAAAGCCATGGTCATGCCGTCCGGCGAAGCCGGCGCGTATCGGCAGCTCGCCGGTCAACTTCTCGAACAGGCTACCGTCATGGCCTATAACGACCTGTTTTTTGCGCTGGGCGTCGCGATCGCGATCACGACGCCGCTGGCGCTGTTCCTCCGCCCGATCTCCTCCGACACGCAGATGGCGATGCACTGATGAAGCGACTTGGCTGGGCCATTCTCCCCGCACTCCTGACTGGATGCGTCGTCGGCCCCAACTATGGAGGCCCGCCGGGCGTTGCGAGCGGGGAGCGCGCCGGGTCGACATTTCGCCGCGCGGATCAGGCCGTCACGTCACCGCAGACCCCTGTCGCACGCTGGTGGGAAGGCATGGGCGACGCGCAGCTCACGATGCTGATCGACCGGGCGCTTGCCTCTAATCCGGACGTGGCGATCGCCGAGGCGCGCATCCGCAAGGCGCGCGCCAGCTTGCGCGAACAGCGCGCGAACCAGCTTCCCACCGTCTCGGGGTCAGGGACTGCGATCGTCGCCGATCTTCCCGCCGGCTCGCTCGCGCTGCCGACGCAAGGCGAGCAATCCGATCGTACCAGGGCCGAATTCTACAACGCCGGCCTGGACGCGTCTTGGGAGATCGATCTGTTCGGCGGCCGACGCCGTGCCGCCGAAGGTGCCGAAGCCCAGGCGCAGGCAGCCGAAGCCAATAGGGCCGATGCGCAGGTTCGTCTCTCGGCGGAGGTTGCCCAGAATTATGTGACCTTGCGCGAACTTCAGCAGCGTCTGATCCTGGCCCGCCGCTCCGCAGCGCTTCAGCAGCGATCACTCGCCCTGCTTCAACAGCGTGAGCAACGCGGTGCATCGTCGCGCGACGAGGTGGTTCGGCTCCAGACCGAGCTGACCCGCACGGAGGCCGGGCTGTTGCCGCTCGAAGGGCAGATCGCAACCACGCTCGACCAGCTTGCCCTGCTCACCGGCGACGAACCCGGTGCTCACGACGCCTTGCTGTCTTCCCCCGCGCCGATCCCGATGATCCCGAGGAATGTCGCGATCGGCGATCCGGCCGCCATGCTGCGACGCCGGCCGGACATTCGCGCAGCCGAGCGGCAGCTGGCGGCATCGAACGCGCAGATCGGTGTCAACGTCGCCCGGCAGTTCCCATCAGTCAGCATCATGGGTATCATTGGCCTCGGTGGTCCCAATATTGCCGATGTGATCGATCCTGACAGCGTCGCGGGCCTCCTCCTGCCGCGAATCAGCTGGAGCTTCCTCGACTTCGGCCGTAACCGTGCCCGGGTCGAGCAGGCGCGGGCCGACCGCGACGAGGCGGAAGCACAATACCGCAAGGCGGTTCTCGGCGCGCTGTCGGACGCGGAAAGCAGCCTGACCCGCTTCGGGAATCAGCGCCGGAACCTGTTTTCGTCTATCGAGAGCCGGCACGGCGCCAAGCAGTCAGCGACCTATGCCGGGCAGCGATACGCGCAGGGAGCGATACCGCTGACCACGTCCATCGATGCCGAACGCGCGGCGCTGGCTGCCGACCAGTCGGTGCTGGAAGCCACTGGCGAGCTTGATCGTGCCTTCGTTGCCCTTCAAAAGGCGATGGGACTTGGATGGAGCCAGCCGTGACGGTCTTCCAACTATGCGAGCGGAGGGCGCCGACCGCGTGACGGCTCCGCTTCTGCCGCCCCCTGCCCAGTATCTGCGTGATGACGCGATCAGGGGAGGAATGGACCTGATGTTCTTCGCCCACAGATCCCATCTGGCGCATGCCGACGCCGAACTGGCGACGCGTAACCTCGGGCGGGCGCATCACCGCGCCCTGTATTTCCTCGGCGGGTACCCGGAAATCTCTGTCAGCGAACTGCTGGACGTTCTTTGCGTCTCGAAGCAATCGCTTGGCAGGGTAATGCGGGATCTGATGGATCGCGGGCTCGTCTGCGGCCGTGTCGGGGAGCGCGATCGTCGTCAAAAGCTGCTTTCTTTGACCGATGAGGGGCGAGCGCTCGAAAACGCGCTTTTCGAGGATCTCAGGCGCAACATGGCGAACGCTTACCAAGCGGCAGGAGAAACAGCCGTCACGGGCTACTGGATCGTAATGCAGCAGCTCATGCGCGGCGAAGCACGGGAGCAATTCCGCCGGCTGCACTCCAGGCAGTGATCGCCGCAAACAAGTGCCGGACCAGGTCGAAGGGGGCTTCGTCGACCTGGCCCGGCGGGTATCACCTATCCTGCAAGCCCGGAGGGAGTAAGCGACTTGCCGGTGGTGAGCTCGTTTTCCAGCACAGGGACCGCAGTACCGGCAACCTGCTGCAGCGCCGGGTCGGTCCCATCCTGTGCATAGCCCTTATGCACCGCCCACGCAGCCTGCTGAACCTGCGCCGACTGGGTCAGATACAGGTTGTCGAAAGCGCTCTTCGGCGCCTTCTGGAGCAGCTTTAGGAGGGCGGCGCGGTCGGCGGACAGGTTCGAGGGCGGCGCCTTGATCGTGCGCTGATCATTCTTCAGCGCTGCCAGCAGCGCCTTGTGGCTGCTCTGCGTTTCCGCCAGCACGCGCTTTGCGTAGGCCTTGACGTCGTCCCGCTGCGCGCGCGTCGCGGCGAGCTGCGCGGCCTTGATCTGGTAGAGGTTGGCGTCGGCCGCGGCGAGCACGTAATTAGGGCCGCTCTGGCCCGAGATCGGCGAGACGCCGACGTCGGCGCTGGTCATCGTTCCCGAAGTGGCGGGCGAAACGGCCTGCGCCAACACCGTAACCGGCGCCAGGGTGAGCAGCGCAGCGACAATCGCAATCTTCATAGAGGGCCTCCGTTGGTGTTGTCAGGCATTGACCGAAATCAACCGGCCGAACGATAAAGAAACGGAACGGTTCCCTTTTGCGAAACTGATTTGGCAAACCTATGGGATGGTGGCCGCTCGGACGGCTGGAGGTGCGCGGCGATGAAGAACACGACCGCTCGGGCAACCGTCTCAACGCCGAGTCGGTCGATAGCTGAAGCGGCAGGCCAGATTGCCGGGGCTTTTTTTCGCGAGAACGAACTCTCGAGTGTCTCGATCGTGTCCGCCCTGCTCTGCGTTGCATGCCTTAGTGGCTGCGACCGGACTCCTCGCGAGGCGCCTCCGCGAGCGACGGACACCATCAGCGTGCCCCCGCAGACTTCTACCATGGATGTCCCGATTGTTGCAGACATGGACAAGCTGGCGGCAAGCCTCGAACAGGCGGTTCCGCGTCGCCTCTGGTCGATCGACAAGCCGGGGCAGACCTGCCTCCCGCCGAAAAAGGTCAAGATCCTCTTCGCGAAGATCAAGACGCCCGCGATCCAGTGCCGCATCACCGGCACCGTCGTCCGAGGGCCGCTGGTGCTGGAGGGCTCGGGCAAAACGATCATTGTCACCATGCCGCTTCACGCCGCGATCAGCGCCCGCGACGTGGGCGGCGTGCTCAGCCGGGAAACGGCGGAGGCGGACGCCCGCGTCCGGGCCGTGGTCAGGCTCGACATCGCCCGCGACTGGTCGCCGCGCGCAACGGTGTCGATCGCCTACGACTGGACCGACGAGCCGCACGTCGACTTCCTCGGCCAGCGAATCGAGTTCACCAGCAAGGCCGACGCCAAGCTCGCCGGCGTCGTCGAGCGCCTGGAGCGCTCGCTGCCGCAGGAGCTCGGCAGATTGCAGCTGCGCGAGCAGATCGCGCAGGTCTGGGGGTCGGCGTTCACCTCCGTCCAACTGAACCGGGCGAACCCGCCGGTGTGGATGCGGATCACGCCCCGGCAGTTGAGCTACGGAGGCTACACCATTTCGCGCAACCGGGTGAACCTGGCGCTAGGGATGACGGCGGGGACGGAGACTTTTGTCGGCGATCGGCCGCCTGATCCGCAGCGCCGGCCGCTCCCCGACATGACGCGCACGCAGCCCGGACCCGGCCGCATCCTGTTCGCCATCCCCGTCATCGCCGACTATCCTCAGCTGGAGCCTGTGCTCGCCAAGGCATTGGCGAAGCGTTCCCGCCGGCCCTTCGAAGTGCCTGGTGTCGGGGCCGTGCGCGCGCAGTTTCACCAGGTGACCGTCTACGGCACCACGGGTGACAAGATCGCGGTCGGGCTTCGCTTCAGTGCGGCAGCCGAAGGTGGGGAGCCTGCGCAAGGCACGATCTGGCTTACCGCCACGCCGCGGAACGCCGTCAACGATCGCCGTGTAGCGTTCGACGATCTCACTGTCGCCGGTGTGGCCGACTCGGTCGGGACAAGCCTGCTCCTGAAGCTCGCCAACACTCCCGGCATATCAGGCACTGTGTCAGCCGCGCTGACCCAGAACTTCGAAAAGGATTTCGACAAGCTAATCGGCAAGATCACCCGTGCGATCGACGAAAAGCGGATTGGCGACATAATCGTGCGTGCCCGTGTGACGGACGTGCGGACGGGCCAGTTGAAGGCGGCGGGGCAAGGCGTCTACCTACCGGTATGGGGGCGCGGCACGGCCACGATTAGCCTTGCGCCAGTACGGGCCAGAAATTGAGATCTCGCTGCAGCCTTCACGGCTGCTTGACCGTCCCAGCGGCAACGCTGCCGCCTCTTTCCATCCTAGCAGAATTATTCAGAGGTCGAATTGAGTCCGGCTCTATCTCACGGTATCGTCGGACACGCATCGCTCTGCTTGGTCGCCCGGTGGAGGGCTGTAACGCGCTTGACTTGTGCGATGCTGCAGCCCGCTAGCGCCGCCGTTTTCGCTATGCTCATCCCTGCCTCACGAAGTGAGACAATGCGGCGATGATGGGCCAAGTCTGGTTTTCGACCGGTATAGCGTCCCTCCCGCTTGGCGATCGCTATGCCCTCCCGCTGCCGCTCGCGGCGCAGTTCGTAATCATCGCGAGCGGTCTGAAGCGCAACCCTCAACAACATGTCTTGAACGGCCTCTAGGACGATGCGCGTCACCCCGCCATTGTCCTCAGCAAGATCGGTAAGGTCCACAATTCCTGGTACGGCTAGCCTCGCTCCCTTGTCGCGGATAGCGGTGACGAGCCTCTCCGCCTCAGCCAACGGCAGGCGGCTGATCCGATCGATCTTTTCGGCGATAACGACTTCGCCCATTTGCAGGTCGGCTATCATGCGAAGCAACTCGGGCCGGTCAGGACGCGCGCCGGAAGCCTTCTCGCGATAAACAGCTGCGACATAATACCCCGCGGTACGCGAGGACACGACCATCGCCTCTTGGCGTTCAAGATCCTGCTCATCGGTGCTGACGCGCAGGTACACGCGAGCAGCGCGGACGGTCGTACTCATGTTGGCTCCGTTGGGTATACCCTTGTGAGCCACCGCTGCGGCATCCGGCTCGGAATAGCAAGCGCCGATCCTGTCGAGCCTAGCTCAGCTAGTCAGGCCTAAGTAGCTACCGCGCGCAGATATGAACGGCCACCAATCACTAAACCCGTTGAAGGGTCCTGCTTTGCGCTATCCGTCAGCGCCGACATCCGGTAAGGTCTGGTGATTGGGTCAGCCAAGCGAGGTCAGTGCAGATGGACGCACAGAGGGTCAAGATCGTGGATGGTGGCAAGCTCGTGATCCCGGCGGCAATGCGCCGTGAGCTCGGGATCACCACAGGTGACACCGTTCTCGTCGATGTGGACGATGGCGAGTTGCGGGTACGGTCCGTACCGAGAGCGTTAGAGCGGGCTCGCGCGATCCTTCGCAAGTATGTGCCCGAAGGCGTCGGCCTGGCTGACGAGCTGATTGCCGAACGCCGGCGTGAGGCGGAGCGTGAGTAGCAAGGTCGTACTCGACGCCTCCGCCCTGCTCTGCCTTCTGAACGACGAGCCCGGGGCTGATCGGGTAGTCGACGTGCTGACCCGCAGTGTCATCGGAACGGCAAACCTGGCCGAGGTCGTGTCCAAGCTGCGGGAGCGTGGCCTGTCGCTGGACGAGGTGCGTGAGGCGCTCGGCGGGTTGCACCTCGATGTTCGGCCGCTCTCCCCTGCCCAGGCGCTCATCATAGGCGACCTCCGGCCGTCGACGAAGGCACTTGGTCTTTCGCTTGGCGACCGGGCATGCCTTGCTTTGGCGATCGATCTGCAAGCGCAGATGTTCACGACGGACGGCCCGCTGGCGAGCGCGGATGTCGGCATTACCATCACCAACGTGCGCCCTCTGGCGTAGTAGGCCCATATTCGTGCTTTTGGGTACGGTACGCTGCAGGCGGGGACACGCATGACAACCGTTCCGACACTGGTGCGCGACACCATTCTGATCACGCACGCCAACCCCGAGGATAACCGGTTCGCGCGGTGGCTCGCAGGTCGCTTGACCACTGCCGGGTACAAGGTCTGGGTCGACGTTGGCGCGCTTCGGGGTGGCGACGATTTCTGGGACAAGATCGAGCACGTGCTGCGGCACGAGGCGATCAAGCAGATCGTCGTCGTGTCCGAGCACATCGGCAAGCAAGGCGTAAAGAAGGAACTCGCCCTCGGCGACGTCATGCGTCGCAAGCTCGGCGATGCGGAGTTTATGATTCCGATCCGAATCGCCGACGTGGATTTCGGCGATTTCCCGACGGAGATCCTCCGCCAGAACGCACACAATGCGTTCCCTAACTGGGCTGCCTGCCTTCAGCCCCTGTTCGAGACGCTCGACTCCTCACGTGTGCCAAAGGTCGAGCATCCGGACGCCGAGCAGCTTGCGATGATCGTCGCTGCCCAAGAGGACGGTCGAAAGCTGGTCACTTCAAGTCCCGAGACGCTCTACAGCAACTGGTTCGAACTCCGGGCGAGGCCTGACGTCTGGATCCTGGAGGCGAAGGGAACGACTGCGCAGCTGGAAGCCTGGAGCCAGTTCACACGTGTTCCCCATGTACTACACGATGGAGGGGTGATCGCCTTCTGCGGACCCGATGCTATCGAGCGTCTCGACAACGGCGCTCCGCCTTTGAAGGCGCGCGCCAGCTTGCCATTCAACGGCGTGATCGACGGTACCTATAGCCGCCACTTCGTTGAGCGTTCCAATGCACGGCGGATCGCCGTCAATTTGATGCGTCAGCACTGGGACTTGGCCATGCATCGTCTCGGGCTACTTCCTGTCGATTTCGCCTCGGGCGCCCGCGGCCGCTTCTTCCCCGACGGACTCATCGACGGAAGAGTGAAGCTGACGCTGAGCGATGGACATCGGGTCGACCGGGTCCTGAGCGGCAAGTTCAAGGATCGGCGCTGGCATCTGTGCCTTGTCGCTCAACCCAAGCTCTGGCCGGATGCTCTCTTCCGGGTCCATGCCAATGTCGCGGTGACGACCGATGGCCGAACCCCGCTCCCGGGTGAACAGCTGCAGCGTATCCGGTTGCGCCTCACGCGGTCTTGGTTCAACGACAAATGGCGCGACATGCTGCTCGCCGCGATGGGGTGGCTTGCCGAAGGTGATCCGACCCTAGACATTGCCGCGTCCGGTGAGCGCCTTGCGGTTGCCAGCCTACCGATGAGCTTCGACTTCCCAGTCAGCTTCGCCGCGGAAGAGGACCGCCGAGTCGAGGAGGACGAATCCGGCCAGATAACCCTGTCAGAGGACTTCGAAACGGCTTTCGACCGGGATGAGATGCCGGAGGAGGCCGACGCATGAGCATTCTCACGCATCGCATCGCCGAACCTTTGCTTGAGTTCGGTCACGGGCAGCAGATGGAAGCGCCAAAAGATGGGCTCTTCCTCTTCGGGCCGCTCGAAGGCCCCGATGGCCGCTCCCAGGTGCGCTTGGGCGTCATCGGGACGGAGAGCGGCGTCGGCCTATCCCGCCGCTGGTTAGAGCGGATCAGCCTACATATCCCCGGCAAGGTCGATGCGAAGGGCAAGCCCGTTCTATGGGCACCCGCATGGCCAGGCTTCGAGGCCTGCTTCGGCATCGCGCTGCCAACCCGCGGCATGGTCGAGCTAGCGCTCAAGAGCGGCGACATCGATCATTGCATCAAGAAGAACAATCGCGCCGACGCGGTCCGATCCACGGTGCTGCTGTTCGCCGACGCGATCCGCGCGCACATCCGCGCCGAGGAGCGCCGTCCCGACGTCTGGCTCGTTGTCGTTCCGGACGTCGTCTATCGCTACGGACGTCCCCAGGTAGCACCACCGCCCAGAGACGAGCGCACTCCCTCTGACATCACGAGCTTCAAGGACGCCAAACGCTTCTTCCAGATGGGCGGCGACCTGTTCCCAGACACGGTGCGGGATGCCGAAACCTACCTGTTCTCGAGCAATTTCCACCACCAGTTGAAAGCCGAGTTGCTGCAGGACGGCGTCGTCCTCCAGCTGATCCTCGAAAGCACGCTGGTCGACCGCAACCTCAACATCACCAACGACCGCCGGCGCGGCCTCCAGGACGAGGCCACGGTTGCCTGGAACTTCTGCACCACGCTCTACTTCAAGATGGACGCCAAGCCGTGGGCGCTGGCCCATGTCCGCCCTGGCGTTTGCTACGTCGGACTGGTGTTTAAGAACGACGACACGCCTGCGGCAACGGGCGAAGCCTGTTGCGCCGCGCAGATGTTCCTCAACTCAGGCGACGGTCTCGTATTTCGCGGCGCCCTTGGGCCCTGGTACTCCGACGAGCGCAAGGAATATCACCTGTCGAGGAGCGCGGCGGCGAATTTGATGACCTCGGTGGTCGAGGGCTATAAGCTCAAGCACGGCAAGCCACCGAACCAGCTGTTCATCCATGGCCGTCACCGCTTTTCCCACGATGAGTGGGACGGCTTTTGCAGCGCAGTGCCCACTGAAACACAGCTGGTAGGAGTCAGGATCAAGCAGCTCGATGATGTTCGGCTGTTCCGCCCCTCTGCGTCGACACCGGTCCTGCGCGGCACAGCCCTTACCGTGGGTGACTGGTCAGGTTACCTTTGGGCGCGGGGGTTCGTGCCGCGGCTGGCAGGGTATCAAGGGTTCGAGACACCCAAGCCGCTCACCGTCGACGTGACGCATGGCGAAGGGGACATTGTAGAGGTGCTCGGCGACATCCTTGCGCTCACCAAGGTAAACTATAACGCCTGCGATTTTGCGAGCGCCCTGCCCGTGACGCTCAAGTTCGCCGACCGGGTGGGTGAGATCCTGATGGCGTCGCCTCATACCGTTACCGCACCGCCGCTGCCGTTCCGGCACTACATCTGATCCCATGAGCGCCGACTGATGCCGATGGCAGGTCGAGCGTAAGGCGAAGACTCTGACGTCCACCAATTTAGGTGCAATCCGCTATTTCGGAAGCGTGCCGCCGGGCAGATGCCGTCCACCATTTCAGGAAAACCTACAGCTTCGATACGATCCTGACCATGATCATCGACATCCCAACCGCCGGCGAATTTCATGCCGCCGGCCTCAAGCAGGTTCACCTGGCGTGGCAGATCGCGATGGACTCGGTGCATGATTACGATGGTGCAACGTACTACAAGCTGGCCGACGAAACGCCCGAGGAAGCGGTTGAGGAATTTTGGCAGCGCTCGCAGCCCGCGCTCGCCAACGCGTACAGCCTCATCCAGCAAGGCATGGAGCTGGCGCTCAAGGGTCGGATCGCGGCGGTATCGCCCTATCTCCTGATTGGTGGGCCGAAGGATTGGCCGAAGGGCACCGCCACTGGGCCGGTCTCGTTCGGTGAATTTCGCACGCTCGACGCCACGGACCTCATACCCGTCCATAACAGTGTGGTTGCCTCTCCCTTGGACGAGCCGTTCAAGACGTTCTGGGAACAAGTCAGGCGCGATCGCAACAAGATCATGCATTCATCGGCGCCGGGCACGTTCACGCCCGAGCAGGTGGTGAAGACGCTGCTGACAGCGATCGAAGCGCTCTTTTCGGAGGTCCCGTGGGCGCAACGGTTGATCGAATTGGAGGACGAGAGCAAATTCGCCTCGCTCGGCTTCGTCGACAATGCCCGAAACCACGTCCTGCGACAGATCGCCACCGCCATCCGTCATCTGAAGCCCGCTGAGGCCAAGCGCTTCTTCGGCTATGATGACGATCGGCGGGGCTATGTGTGCCCGCACTGCTATTTCGCGTCGAACCGCGATTGGCAGGACGACTGGCCCCGCCTTGCTCAGTTGACGACCAAATCGCCTGGGGCGACCGAGCTCTACTGCCTAGTGTGCGAAGAGACGACTGTTACCGAGCGCGCGCCGTGCGGTCAGACCGAATGCAAGGGCGATGTCATCGCCGAAGGGATCTGCCTGACGTGCACACATAGCCAGGACGAGTGTTTCGACGTCGCATCCGGCTTGGTGGATTCGACGCTCTCCAAGGCCGATCACTGCTACGACTTCGTGTTTGGCTACGGCACCGCTGGCGCTGGGGGCTACTTCGCAGGCGACCAGCAGACCCTTGCCAATGACGCAGACGCTAAAGAGCATGGCAGATTTGCCATGCGCGAGAAGCATCTTCAGCGGTGGAACACGGTCTCGATCATGCATGTGCAGCGGCGTAACTTCCCCGATCTCACCGATGCAGATCGGGTGCTAGGTCATTGGAGCCGAAATGGCGACAATCTCGATTGGATCGACGGTGTCCGTGCCGATCGCCCAGATATGGGAGGCCTATCGGAATGAGCCAAAACGACGGCGAAAGCCTCAAAGCGATCATGGCGGGCACCGTCGCGGTGCTCAATCAGGTAACTTCCCTGGAGCCGTTTCTTCCTGACCTTTCGCCTGACGATCGCGAGCGGGTTGACGCTTATGTCGCGCGGGCCTCGGCCGAGGCGACGTTGCGCGCATACAAATCCGACTGGCGGCTTTTCTGTGCCTGGTGCGGGGAGAATGGATATCGGCCGCTTCCGGCGGCACCCGCAACCGTTGCAGCCTTTTTGACCCTGCTTGCCGAACGCGGGTTCGTGCCGGCCGAGCCGCGGCGAACGAAGCGCGGCACTGTCCTCGAGCGCAGAGATCCCGTGCCGTTGGGCCGTGCCACTGTCGGCCGTCGCTTGGCCGCAATCGTCTTCGCCCATCGCGCAGCGGACATGGAGCCCCCCACTACTCAGCCTGACGCCGCCCGTCTCGAGAAAGCCGTGCGCGGCATTCGTAAAGACAAAAAGGGAGAGCTCCCCGGAAAGAAGCGCGCGGCTGATGGGGACGTCCTTCGTGACATGCTCCGCAGTATCACAGGCGAGGATCTCCGCGCCTATCGTGACAGGGCGCTGCTCGCCATCGGAATGGCCGGTGCAATGCGTCGCTCCGAATTGGTCGCGGTGACGGTCGGGCGGGTATCCGAAGATGGTCGAGGCCTGCTGATCCGCATTCCCTCCTCGAAAACCGATCAGGAAGGTCAAGGGCACACGGTCGCGATCCCAGACGGCCAGCGTCTCGAGCCGGTGCAGCATTATCGGGCATGGCTCGCTAAAGCTGGAATCGATAGCGGGCCAATCTTTCGCAAGCTGACACCGCAGGGTCGACTGACCGGGAAGGCAATGAGCGCGCAGGGCGTAGCACTGGTCGTCAAGGCGGCGGCTGTGGCTGCCGGCTATCCGCCGGAGCTCTTCTCAGGTCATAGCCTCCGAGCCGGGTTCCTGACCGAAGCAGGACGCCAGAACGCAAACCTCTTCAAGATGAAAGAGCATAGCCGGCACGCTTCGCTCGAGATGGTCGCGGAGTATGTCCGCGATCATGAGCGGTTCCGAGAGCATGCAGGTGAGGGCTTCCTTTGAAGTCACGCGGAGCCGCAATCTCCGCTGCCGCGCGTGCGATTAGCTTCCGGGCGCGGGCTGCAGGTGTAGCTGTGCGCGGTTGGGGTAGCGAAAAAATGGTTCTGGTGCGTCGGCCAGTCCGCCGGCGCATCGCGCGAGCCAGGCGATACGCGCGCCGCACCTTCCTGCTTGGGTGGGGCGCAGCCGGATTGGCCATTATCGTTCAGCTCCTGACGCCCATGGCTCTGCTGTATCTGTGGTTGCGCTCGCCGACGGCATCGAGCCATCTACCAAGTGCCGTCCTGCCATATGCGACCGTCCTGGTATTTATGGCCGGATATGTGTGCATCATGGTGCTGGGGACCGCGGCAAGCATTATCCTGAAGGCCGCGATCAAGGGCTACAGCTCCGGCACACGCAGCCTCGTTATCTTCCTGATGAGTATCGGACTTTATCTCTTCGTCGCATTCATGGGTGCCGTGGTGGGGCGTGAGGCGCCGAAACTTCCGGGGCAGGTCCCTGTGCTGCTGACGTTCTACATTGCGCTCTACGTGATGTTTTCAGGTTGGACCACCAAGCACATCTGGGACCGGATTACCGACGACGGCCGGGACAGGCTGCACCTCTTCTTGGCTGGTCGCGCGATGCGACGCCGAGCGCAATCGCGCCTTACGGCTGTTGCCAGGCGGTCGTGAAGTCGAGAGCCTCGATCATGTCGAAAAGAGAGCAGCACGGGACCCCGAAGTCACGACAGACATCAGGCACCTTCCGGTTGGCACCCTGCTTGCCGGGTTTCGATACCTCGAAGCTTACGACCGTGCGTTCGCCCGGCTCGACGCGTCCGTAGGCCACCAGAAAGGGATCGCGCCCGACTAGCTCGACGCCGTTCTCGTCGAGGGGACCATAGCCTTGCAGGGTTGTATCGGCGACCAGCGCGGGGTCGAGATCCTCGGCCAGGATCAGCGCCGCGCGGCATTCTTCGGTGCAGAGCCAGTCCACGATGTCGCCCCGACCGGAGGTGACCTCCTCGAATTGCTCCAATGGAATTTTGACGTTGCCGAGGGTGCCTTGGTGTCGCAACCACTCCCAAAACACGGGAAAACGCCGGAGCGGATAGGCTCTGCGATCTCCTGTTATGAGCGTGTCGGCATCGAGCAGGTAGAGCAAGCGACCCCCGCTATGCCATCTGTTCGGTCATGCGACCGATCGCCGTGGGTTTTACGCCGAGCACCTTGCCCGCCTTGGTCGTCGTCAAGGCGCCACCCGCGACCATCCGATCGACAAGCGCGAGGAGACCCTGTCCAACCCGGTGGCGCCTTACGACATAATAGTCAGGCGCGCCTTTCGCTGGCTTTCGCGGAAACTCGAGACGGTCCTCATCGAACCGGGCGGCGAGCTGCCGGTACATGGCCGCATCGATGAGGCGCTCCCGTAAGAGGTTGTAGGCGACCATCTTGCGGCTGACTTTGCGAGCGTTTGCAAAGACGCCGATTTGGTCGATCAATCCGTCTAGGTCGGCGACACCGGCGAGCTCCTGCAGCTCCTCGCGGCCAAGAAGGAATTTCGCCGCCGCGTCATCGCACAGCCGCTCGATCACCTGTTCGCTGTCATATCCGCTGATACCGCTCTGCCCCAAAAGGATGTGGCCGAGCTCATGAAGAAGCGTGAACGGCCAAGCTGCCTTGGAGTCCGTTTCATTGACGACGATGAACGGCGCGACCTCGTCCGCGAGAGCCATTCCCCGGAAAACACCTGGGCTGAGATTGCTCGTCCAGTGGCCGAGATTGCCGATGAGCAGCACATAGACGCCCGCAGCCTCAACCGCATCGCGCAAGATCCGGAAGGCTTGCTCGATCGTCCGGGCCTGGCGGTAACCCCCTCGATCAAGGTTCAGCAGTTCACCCATCGCCTGAGCAAGGGCATCCGCACCCGCCCGTGGGTCAATGGACCCGACGAACGTCCGGATTTCAGCCTCTTCGGCGTCTTCTAATGCACCACGAACAAGGGACTGGCGGGTGCGAACGTCACGGACCAGCGCACCGACGGTCGCCTCCGCTCCGGCCTCCCGATCCGGAAGCGTCCGAAAGTCATGGGTTCGGGGGGGCGCTGCCGGTGGTTCGGGTAGGTAGAACGTGAGCAATGGACGACGATAGCGATCCGCCATTTTGAGCAATTGGGGGCGGCTGGGCTCGCGATCGCCCGCCTCCATCTCCGCCAGGCGTGCAGCGGCGCTTTCACCGCCAAGACCGATCCCTTTGGCGGCATCCTCAAGCGTCAGGCCCGCGCTCTCGCGCGCCCATGACAGGATCTGAGGATTGACCTTCGGCATGCTTGGTGGGGCTACTCCGCTGATGATGTTCCCTTGCTATATGCCTATGGTGCAGGCCTCTGTCATCGCCGAAGCGCGGCGCGGAAGCTAAACCGTTGAAACATAGGGAGTGATGTCGAATGGGGCAGGCGAAGCAGCGAGCAGCCGCGCGTGCAGGAGTTCACGCGGAAATTGATGCTCGGCTGCGGGGGCTCGGCATCGACACCACCCAGTTTGGCTTTTTCGATCAGCCGGCCTTTGCGGCGGAGGAAGGTCGCGACGGCACCTTCCTCGATCAATACGCCTTGTGGGTGCAATCCCGCCCGCGCACCGCCGAATATGATGAGCGCGTCCGTGCGATCGTCCCCCGGCTCGCCGAATTCCTGGCGGATCTGTTCGAACGTGAGGATATGCAGCGTAGCTGTGTTCATGTCTCGTCGATGATGCAGCGTATCCTCGATCGGCTCGGTGTCTGGAGTTTCGGGCTGAAAGGCTCGATGATTGCCGAAGTAGCCAGCGAAGATCTTTGGCGCGGACAGTCGATGTGTGACCTCTCCGATTTCCCTGGTGCCGAACTGGGCCACGCATGGGTCGTTGCGCCGCCTTTCGTGATCGTCGACGGAACGATCCGGCTGCAAAATCCTGTCGGCGACCCAATGAACAGCTACACCCCAGCCATTGTTGCGGTAGAGCATACGACGATGGTGAAGCCGACCATCGACGACGTCGTTTCCGCTCAGCTTCGCGCCCGGATCGCTCGTGATGAAGGACGAGAAGACAGCCAACTCCATCACCGCCTGGTCCCAAACCTGAAGGATTTCAGTCGCAATTTCCCAAGCAGTGAGATCCGCTATGGCGAACTGGTACTCCGCTACGTCCCCGCTGGCGCGCGGATCAGCGATGTCGGGCTGGAGCAGATAAACGGCGCGGGCGAGAAACTTCGGGGTGATGAGGTTTGGAACGACCATGTCGCACCCGCCTTCGCCGACTTCATCGTTTGATCCGGTTGGCTCGCACGGGTCGCGCTAGCTTTTTAGGCGGTGCCGGCGGGAGCGAGCGTCTCGGCGCTGATCATCCGGACCGCAAGCTCGCCATGTCCAGCAAGCTGCTCGAGCAGCAAAACGCTGTGAGCCTCGGCGTCGTCTGCGGTGGTGAACATCTCCGTCGTGTAACGCCCACGCGCCATGCTGCAGCCTGGTATATCCTGAACTAGCGAGACGTAGCTGTCCGGCCAGCGACAGACGATGAGCCAGGGCCAGCCGGTGGTGGGTGGCTCATAGCGAGAAATCAGCACATTGTCCGAGACCAGGGCCGATGGACGGTGATCGAAAAAGTCTGGAGCCACGGGCCCCGGACGGGGAAGGTTCAGAAGGCGTTCCGCTTCCGCTTGTTCGTGGCTGGTCTCCAAAATCATCGCGTAATAGCGTCCGAGCCCGAGACCGTCGCCGCGCAGCGGTACGGGCACATCGACCAAGAGAACGCTTGGCGCTGAGATGATCGTCGAGGGATAGAGCATTCGTCGTCGCGCGAGGTCATCGGACAGGCGGTAGGTCGCAAGGCTCATCTTTTTGTCCGTCGGTCGGAGCCGTCGGCATCGGCTCATTGAAGCCGCCACCACCCTGCTCCACAAGCATCCGCAGATTCCGGCAAGAAGCAGACTATGAACATATGGCGCTGACTTTCAACGCGGTCCTCGACGAAGCGGGCATAAGCCCTGATTCCGTTCGTCTCCTGCGGCATCAAACGCATTCTGCGGGCCGGACGCCTTATTCGCTCTGGCGCGACGATCGGGCGGGCTTCCTCGTGTATCAAAGCCTTCAGACGAGCCAGAACCGCGCTCGTCTTTCCGCAAGATATTGGGCGAGCTTCGTCGTGACGCCCGCGGCAGCCACCCTGTTCGTGGGACTTTACGAAATCTCGCTCATCGGGAGTGCGCCCGACGACATTGTCGACCCGCTGCGTCACAAGCTCGCAACCGAAGGCGGCACCCGGCCGCTCGATCTCTATGCGCAAACCTCCGTATTCGCGTTGGAGGACATGAGCGGCCGTTTGACCATCGACTGGGGCGCAGGAACCCGGAGTTGGATCCAGCGTGCCGGTAGCCAGGCGAAGGCTATACTCGAATTGAGCCGCACGTTTCAGGAGGAAGCGTTCCCAGGTTATGTGCGGTTCATCGGCAACCTCTCGTCGCTGGAAGCACTGCCAAAGGGCTGGATCGCCGCGCTTACCGCGGCGCGGGGCGTTTACCTTCTGACCTGCCCGCGCACGCGCGAGCAATATGTTGGTTCGGCCACAGGCGAGAGCGGTTTCTTCGGCCGCTGGCTCACCTACATCCGAGATGGCCATGGCGGCAATCTGGGTCTGAAAAGTCGCGACCCGAGCGACTATCAGGCCAGCATTCTCGAAGTGAGCGGATCAAGCGCCACCGTCGAGGAGATCATCGCTGCAGAGCAGCTTTGGAAAGCGAAGCTACAAAGCCGGGAGCTGGGCCTTAACCGTAATTGAGGGTGTTTCACCGACCGGCGTGAAGTGCCCGACGTGCTTCCTCGGTGATCGTGTAAACCGCTTGCCGCTGGGCGCCCCGATTTTGGTGATCCACCCGGTAGCCCTGATAATGCCGCCTGACGAAGCCGGCGCGAACCAACTCGGAAACGGCGCGGCTGACATTTGTGCGGCCGGACTGACGAACCCGCTTGCGAACCTGAGCGTCGACGATCCTGTTTGCCGCCACCGGATCGACCGGAAGGGCACACTTAGCCTCAAGGTCTTGTCGCACCTTGTCTGCGATCGCGAGACGACGGGGGTCGCGCTGAGCGACGGGAACCAGTGCGTCGCATAGCCAATCCCGGACGGGAATCCGGCGGTCACCCTCGCGGATGTACGGTCCCGCCGATCCCGTCTGAGCACTCGCCTGGGCGATCAAGTTGAGCACCATGAAGCTGTAACGCGGTCGCTCGCATACGATCGTCAGCCGCTCCAGAATGGCCGGTAGGTCAAGCGGGCGCGTAGGCTCTCCGGCTTTCACCGGCCGAGCACAGTCCTCAAGGGAAAAGAGATCGGGCTGAAACATGGAACATTACAAGCACAGAGTGCCGGCAAAGTGAATCCCGCACAGGAGGGCCACAAAGACTTTAACCGCTCGTGGCACTTCACCGAGCGAGGTAAAGTGCCGCGAGCGGTACGGATTTTTGACGGCGGGGCGCGGCTAGAGGGTGATGAGGATGCGGCTCTTAAACAACTTACGCAATTGGATAGCCAACGCGCTACGTGTTGAGGAGCCGGCCGAGACCGCCGCGCTCCAAGAAACCAGCGAGCGTGATCTCCATACACTCGACAGCTGGCGACAGATGTTGTCGGGTCTGCCGCGAACGATCGAGTGCCCGCAAATGACGTTGTTCGGGCGCGACGAGGAAGGCGCGATCTTCAAGGGTTCGGGTCGCATCGAAATCGTCAGCACGACCAAGATGCGGTTCTATATGCATGCGGCGCCTTCGGTAGATTTGCGGCAGGCACTGGAGGTGTTCAACCGGCAGAAGTCGCAGCCGTATGACGCCCGTGACCTCCTCCGCTTGTTTGCGACGGACTATCGCGGGGTCGAATGGGTGGGCGGCTATACCCAGGTGGACTTCTTCGCCGACCACAATAACGGGTGGCCGCTGAGCGGCGAAATCGACGCACTGCACGCGCTGGCTAAAGGCTACTGGGTATCGAAGCGGAGCAATGTCGAGCTGTTGCTCGTGCCGCCAATCGACCTGCCGATGAGCGAGCCGCTGACAACCACGGCATTCATCGGCGAGCGCCGTATCTTGGCGAGCCGCGGGCCGGGCCAACACGTGATTGAGGTCCTCGGGACTAGCATCACCTTTTCGTATGAGCCGTCAGGCCAGGCGTTGTGGATCACTGCCGACGCGGGCGGGGTTCTCTCTCATCCGTTCTTGGAGAATTGGCTGACAGAGCCGCTGCGTATCCTGCTCGGCGTGCCGGTCTATCCGCGCATGGTCGCGCGCAACCTCGGTGACGGCACTGCGCATGTGTGGCTGCGGCCATCGCCGCGCCATCGGGAGCCGTCTGCGATCGGCTTGCTGCAGCCCTTCGCGATCGAACACGGACGGGCGGAAGCCTTTTGGAAGCTCTACGCCGACATTCTTACGTTCATCGTCAAGGTCGGATCTTTCGAAGCGAATCCGCTGACACGTTATTACGATGAGCTCGCCGAAGCCCAGCTCGGTTCGCGCTGGGTGCTCACGCTGACGCTCGCCGGCGCGGCTGAGGCACTGGCGAACGAGTTGATGACCGAGGACGATAGACGGCCAGAATTCTCCGATGAACTTCTTGCGTCAATGAAAAAGCAGATCGAGGCGTGGAAGGACGACCCCGCCTTGCGCGGCCGAATGCTCTCCAACCTTGGGATGGTGAGCAAGCGCAGCGTCGTCGCCTTCATGCGCCAACTCGGCAAGGCGGGCACGCTGGAGGCGGCGCACGTGCAGACTTGGTACGAGATTCGCAACTCGGTGATGCATGGCAATCTCGTCGAGCCATGGTCCAGCGAGGAAGGCGACGCCCGGCTGCACCAGATGCTCGATCTCCTCCACGCTCTAACCCGCGCCCGGATCGCCGCTGGCCGGTGATGCATCCCGTGGCTTATTCTGAGCGCATGCGTGCACCGCATGCGTGGTGGGGAGCGCCCCCCACGTGGTTGGAAAGACTTTTCCGGGAACCGGCAAAGTGTTTCCGGCTGGAACGACTTGGGGCCACTATTTCAGAGCGGTGACACCTCATCGTAGCGTCCCGCTTGGCGCAATTGGCGGACGATTCCATTGAAGGCAGCGGTCACACCCTGCGAGCGACCGATGTCATTGGCCTGGGCTGCCGCGTCCCAGAAATTCTCCAGAGGCCAGCGCTCCGGGCAGTGTTGAAGCAGGCAGCGCAAGGCCAAACGTACCTCGACGACGTCGACGCGAGTGTCGGAGGATCGTGCGGTCGCGGAGCGAAGGATATGGACGGAAAGGGCGATGACGACGCGCTGGTGGCGCGGAAGGGCACTCATAGCTCAGCGGAAATCGTGTGACTTGAACCGCACGACCTCCTTTGGATCCATGCCGTCAGCGTGAGGCGGCCAATAGCAGTTGCGTGGCTCGGGCTTCCAACCCTTGTCTCCGCGGTCGGGGGCGCCGGCATGGCGAGCTCCATCGCCTCGACCGGTCCGGTGCGGGAATGACAGCTCGCCCACTCGGTGAAGCAGATCCCCGTGATCGATGATCCGATCGCAGATGACGTGGATTACCTCGCCTTCTTTCTGGACCCTGCCCTTCATGCCGATCATCGATGCCGACATGACGGTTCGGCGCTGCGCCTCGAACCGGTCCGGCCAGAGTATGCCATTCGCGATGCCTGTCTCATCTTCAATCGTGATGAAGAGGACGCCCTTTGCCGAACCAGGTTTTTGTCGAACAAGGATGATGCCGGCGACCTCGACATGGCGACCGTCTCGGATGCTCGCGAGATCCGCGCAACGGGTCACGCCTCGCCGCGCCAGTTCGTCGCGGACGAATGTGAGAGGATGGGCGCGCAGTGACAATTGGAGCGAGCGGTAATCTTCGATCACCTCGCGACCATCCGTTAGCGGCCGCAGGGTGACGGCCGGCTCGAGGCCCTCGGCGCTCACGGTCTGCGCTTCGCGGTCAGCGGCCGCAAATAGCGGCAAAGGTGCCTCGCCGAGGCCCTTCACCTTCCAGAGCCCTTGGCGACGATCGGCGCCGAACGCGTGGTAGGCGTCGGCGTCTGCCAGCTTCTCGATAGCCGCCCGCTGGACCCGTGATCGGCGCCACACGTCCTCGACAGAATCGAACAGAGCGGTCGAGCGCGCGCCGACTATTGCCGCACCGTCTGCGTTCGAAAGACCGCGGACCTGGCGCAGTCCAAGCCGCACCGCGAGATAGCGGCCGTTCGTGGGCTCCAGCGTACAGTCCCACCGGCTCGCGTTGATGCAGGGCGGACGGACCTCCACACCGTGATCGCGTGCGTCGCGAACGATCTGCGCGGGCGCATAGAAGCCCATCGGCTGGGCGTTCATCAGGCTGGCGCAAAAGACGTCAGGGTGATGATGCTTCATCCAGGCCGAGGCATAGGCGATCTTCGCGAAGGAGGCGGCGTGGCTCTCCGGAAAGCCGTAGGAGCCGAAGCCTTCGAGCTGGCGGAAGGTGCGCTCGGCAAATTCGCGCGGATAATCGCGCGCCACCATCCCCTCGATCAGCTTCTCCGAGAAATGCGAGACCCCGCCGGTAAATTTGAAGGTCGCCATAGCCCGCCGCAAAGCGTCCGCCTCGGCGGCCGTGAAGCCTGCGCCGACGATAGCGACCTTCATCGCCTGTTCCTGAAAGAGCGGAACCCCCAGCGTTTTTTCCAGCACCGCACGCAGCTCGGGCCGGGGATATTCCGGCTTCTCCAAACCCTCGCGCCGCCGAAGGTAGGGATGCACCATGTCCCCCTGAATCGGCCCTGGCCGGACGATCGCGACCTGTATGACGAGATCGTAGAAGCGCTGCGGCTTCATCCGCGGCAGCATTGACATCTGCGCGCGGCTTTCGATCTGAAAGGTCCCAAGCGTATCGGCCTTCTGGATCATAGCGAACACCGCAGGGTCATCATCCTGCAGGTCCGCAAGGCCGATCTGGCAACCTTTCGCTTCCTCGAGAAGGTTGAAGGCGCGGTTCATGCAGCCAAGCATCCCCAAGCCGAGGACGTCGACCTTCATGAATTTCAGGGCGTCGATGTCATCCTTGTCCCATTCAATAATCTGCCGGTCGTCCATCGCGGCCGGTTCGATAGGTACCAGGTCGTCGAGACGGTCATGCGTGAGGACGAAGCCGCCGGGATGCTGGGACATATGGCGCGGCGTACCAATCAGCTTGCGCGCGAGATCGAGCGTCAGGCGCAGCCGGCGATCTCCGAGATCCAAATTGAGTTCTTCGACCTGCTTCTCGCCCACGCCTTCGGCCGACCAACCCCAGACCAAGCCTGCAAGCGAGGCGGTCAGATCTTCGGGCAGGCCCATCGCCTTGCCGACATCGCGCACCGCGCCGCGCGCGCGATAGCGGGTAACGACGGCTGTCAGAGCGGAGCGGTCACGGCCGTAGGTCTCGTAGATCCACTGAATAATTTCTTCACGGCGCTCATGTTCGAAATCGACGTCAATGTCCGGCGGTTCGCGGCGCTCGCCCGATACGAAGCGCTCGAAGAGTAACTCGTGCTTAATCGGGTCGATCGACGTGATGCCCAGCACGAAGCACACGCAGCTGTTCGCCGCAGACCCGCGTCCCTGGCAGAGGATGCCGCGACGTCGCGCTTCACGCACGATCGCATGGACGGTCAGGAAGTAGGGGGCGTAACCTAGTTCACGGATCAGCCGCAGTTCGTGGTCGATCTGGCTGCGGTAAGGTTGCGGCACATCACCATCGAACAGCCGGTCGACCGCATCGTTCGCCATCTGCTCAAGGGCTTCTTGCGCCGTGAGACCCTCGACCACCCGCTCGTGCGGGTATTGATAAGCGAGTTCGTCCAGACTGAAGGTGCAAGCGCGCGCGATGTCGACGCTGGCCTGCAGCGCATCGGGGTAGGCGCGAAAGCGCCGGGCCATTTCGTCGGGTGATTTGAGCGCTCGGTCGGCATTCACCTCCCGCCGGTAGCCGAGCTCGTCGACGGTGCACTTCTCGCGAACCGCAGTCACGACATCCTGCAGGAGGCGAGCCTCAGGCGCGTGATAGAGGACGTCGCCGGTCACGACGGCACGGACGCCGGCACCGCCCGCCTGACGGGCAAGCGCGTCAATCCGCACCGCGTCGTCGGGACGGCGACGCTGAAACAGCGCCATGTAGGCCCTGCGACCATAAATGGCCTTCAGGTCGGCAAGGCTGCTCAGATTTTCTGTGTCAGCCTCGTGCGGCAAGAGGATCGCGATGACGCCCGCTGACCACGGCTGCAGGTCATGCCAATGAAGGAGGCACCCGCCCTTCCCCGCGCGCTTCTTCCCGACGGTCAAAAGCCTGGTGACGCGCGACCACGCTGGTCTATCGGTCGGATACAGGATGAGGCGACGACCGCACGACAAATCGACGCGTGTGCCCGCTATCGATCGCACCCCAGTCGCTTTCTGCGCCTCCCAGGCGCGCACGACGCCTCCGACGGTGCCGATGTCACCTATCCCGAGAGCGGGATAGCCGAGCAGGGCTGCGGCTGAAAATAGCTCTTCCGGGCTCGATGCGCCGCGCAGCAAGGAAAAGTGCGTCAGCACCTGAAGCTCGACATAGGCGCTCATGCGAAGACGCCGTGGATCCACCAGCTAAGGTCGCCAGTGTTGTCGTCCATCCCATCGCCGCGCCGGAACAGCCAGTACCGGCCGCCATCTTCGTCCTCGACCCGATAATAGTCCCTGACGGCCCAGACCTCTGCATCGCGCCGCCACCATTCGCCATGGACGCGTTCGGGTCCGTCGCCGGCGACGACGCGGTGAGCTGTGCCGCGCCATTCGAAGCGGCGGGGCGGCTGATCGGGAAGGAGTGCTACGACGCCCCATAGCGGCTCTGGTCGAGCGAACAGTCGAACCGGACGCTGCCATTTGGGCCAGTCGCCTGGAATATGGACAGGGTTCGTGCGTGCTACCGCGCGTTCCGGAACATGGCTTTCAACGGGAGCGATCCGAAAAACCGAGCCACTGCCGATACGGCCAGCGACCACATCCACCAAGCGAGCTGGGTCGCGGACGAGCGTGTCTCCTGCGAGCACCGCCCCTAGATCAATCGCGTCGAGAGGCTCCGTGTGGGGCGCTGCCAGCCAAAACCGCTCGACACCCAGGCCTGGGTCGATGCGCTCGATGCGCAGCTTCAGCAGTCGCAGAAGATGCGGCACCTCGCGTGTCGGCCGCGACGTGCCGATGCCCACGATCTGTTCGCTGCCATCAACCCGCAGGCCGGCAAGGCGGAGCGAGCGGACGCCAAGCCCCCGCCCCTGCAGCAGTTCGGCGAGATCATGCAGGAGATCGCCCATGACCTGCTCGATCGCGTCGGCGGTGCCGATCGGCTCCAGAAGGCGGCGCTCCACCACGGGGATGGATGGATCGTCGCGCGAAGTGATCGGCTCCGCGGTCGAGCCAAGCGCCTGATCGAGCCGGGTGATGGCCGGCAAGCCTAGTCGCCGCGCTAGGGGACCGCGCGCCACCGGCAGGAGATCAGCTACTCTCTCGAAGCCGAAGCGCCGCGCTGCGCTGAGCGCCGTTGGGTCGAGCCTGAGTGCTGCGATCGGCAGCGAGGAGAGCGCGACCGTGGTGGCACCCGGCGTCACGCAGGCGAGATCGTCGGCGCCAAACCGGGCGATTGCGTGAGCCGCACCGGGGGTATCGGCGACGGCCACGCGAGCGGTAAATCCCGCCCGTCGGCAAAAGACGAGCAGTCTCTGGCAGAACTGGTACTCGCCGCCATGGAGGTGCTCGCACCCGGTGAGGTCGATCCACAGGCCATCGGGGGGCGACACCGCTGCGATCGGCGACCATCGCCTAACTGCGAAAAGCGCCAGCCGATCGAGCAGCGCCGCGTCGGCCTCCGGCTCGGCGGGACGAAGGTCCAGGTCCGACACAAGCGCACGCGCGTGCGTGGCAGCCATGCCGACATGGATTCCGAGCGCTTGCGCGCCAGCGCACGCCGCGACGATCTCTTCTCTTCGCCCAACCTTCCCGAAGAGAGCCAGCGGGGTAGCGACCGCCTCCGCGACAGGTGCGGTCTGTTGCGGTTTCGCCGCTGGCGGCGCTTTGAATGGATGCTGGGCGGCCTCCGATCGACGGCCCAGCTCGCGGGCAGGCGGCTGCGCATGCCGTGGCAAGGTCGCGATCTGTGCCTCAACATCCGCGCGCGTGAGCATTCCGCTGCGGGCCCACCGGGCGCCCGGCCGCCATCCGCCCCCGCGCGGGACCGAGCAAGCGCCGGGATCGTCGTCGACGGGTAGCTGGAGGCTCGGCCGTTTAGGCGGCCGCGTGGCGGACCGTTCCTGCCGTCTCAGCCGTTCGATGGCCAAGTGCGGCAGGAACGCGGAGACGACCCGTCTCATCGCTGCCCTCCACGATCAGGGAAAAAGCCTCGCCACCTCGTTGGCGCACGAGTTCGACCGTCCAGCGTGGCCGTCCTACACCGGCGACGCCGAGCCTCTCCGAAGGGGCGCTCGCGATCCGCCAGCGAGTCCAGGCAGCCGATGGCTCGCCAAACGGATCGTGATCACGGCGCCGCCGCCGTCGCAGGAGCAGGACCGGGAGGTCGGCATCAGCTGCAGCAAGCTGAAGGCGGCGGGAGGCGACCATCGAGACCTTCTCAGCCTCGGCAACGATGGCAGCAGGCGTACCGTCTCGGATCGCATCTTCGACCACCGCGAGCAACTCAGCATCATCGCGCGGCTGGGCGTGAATGACGGCAGCTGAGGACAACCCCGCCTGAGACAACGCCGGGGCGTACAGATCGCTGCGACAGCTTGCCCAAAGGACCGGTCCTGCGCTGATTGCAGCTTCCCGAGCGGCTATACCGCACAAAAACAGGGTCACCGCCGCATCGTCAACGAGCGAGCATGAATGCGCGGTCGCCTCATGGAGCGCTCCCGCTCTCAAGCCCCCGCTGGCAAGCCGCTGGTCAAACTCGGGCACCCCGAAGGGCATCGTCCGGTACTCGGCGATGGGTGTCGCGATGGAGCGAAGCTGGGCTATGTTCGCAAGGCGGGAATCGACGGCAGGCATAAAAACAAAGACTCGGAGCGTTCCCCTTATGTTCTGCCATCCTTGTCTTTGGGTCAACAGTTCGATCGTGTCGAGCTCCCGTCCGAGGACGACCTTTTCAGACCGCGCATCGGCTCGGCGGCAGCCCTAGTCCGTCCACTCGAAACAGCGACCACGCTCGATGAACATCCGCAGGATACGACCGGATCGCCGCACCAAGTCACGATCGCGACCGTGCTGGGGCGATTTCGCACCGTGAAACAGGTTGCAGCGAACGCAATATATGGTCCGTAAGAGCTGCGGCCAGGTTGGAACATCTCCGTCTGTCCAGCCCACTGGTTGCATCCGGACGCCCACGCGTCGACGGCGGTCGAAAAGCTCGTCGCGGTCCTGCGCCCAGAAGGCATCACGACCGAGCTTCTGCCGCACGTCCCGGACGTTGAGCACCGGCCATAATTGCGAGAAGGCCATCACGCGTCGTTGAAAATCGTCATCCTGCATCAGCTCTTCATAGGCATCGGTAGCCCGCCGGTTTTCGGCAATCGCGGTGATCATGGCCGCGTCATGGTCCGCGCCGGTCACCGATTCCATCCAGCCGTTGAAGCCCATCCAAAGGCTCATAAATGACATGAAGGCTGAGCGTTGCCGGTCAGCGTTATCGATCAGCTCGTGTGCAAGATCGGCCGTTTCCGGGTCGAGCGATCGAAAATTGCTGAAGTGACCATCGTCGATATGCTTCCCGATTAGGCGATCGCCGCCGATATCTGGCGAAGCGTAGCCACGAAGGTATCCAGCAGCTGACGGCCTTGCATCGCTGCTGGCGCGGTATCATCGACCCCTGCCCGCTCCTTGCCGCTGGCGATGTTGCTCGAACCAAGATGTGCGTCGGCGAGCCGAAGATCGTAGATCCCGAAGAGCGGCGCCATCATCGTGCTCGCGTCGTTCCCAGGGATTAGACTGCCGAGGAGTTTCTCCAGCGCCTTATTCGAACCCGGCTTCCGACCATCCTTGGGTTTGGGCAGGTTGAGAGGCGCAAGGACGGCATCGACGTCGACCCGCTCCATGAAAAGGCGAGTGACCTCCTTGGCTAGCTCCAGCAAACCGTCTGCTTCAGCCGCCTGGAAGCGGTGCGCGCGGCGCAACAGCCGAGGCACGGCCTGGTCGTCGCGGAGGAGCGGGACGCCATATTTGCCGCTGAAAGCCGCGTCGATCTCCGCAAGCGCCGCGGCCAGCTGCGATTCTGGTGCGATCGTACTGGCCGGTGTCACATCCATCTGAGCGGCGAACAACTCCTCTGCCACGCCGCCGTCGGGCGTTACGTTATGAGCGCTCCACAGCCGCTGCTCCCAAGGATCGAGTGCTCCGATGTCTTTTGCGAAGACCGTGATCAGGCCGAGCCGGTTGACCCCGAAGTGGACACCGGTGCTGGCGCCCAGGCCTCCGGTTTCCGCGCTGTACCAATGCAGGCTCGCGCCGCGATGGCGCATCAAGGTGGAGACGACGGTGGGATCGAAATATAACCATGTCGACACCCCAGCCAGACCATCGCCCGACCTGCGGGTGCCGTCACTCTCCAGTATGAAGCTCGTGGTATGGGGATCCTTGTCGCCCCGGATGCGTGTACTCAGCCCGCTTGGCTGGACCCATTCCGTTCGCCACATGGCGCCCATCGTGCGGTACTGATCACTGGGGGTCGGCCAGCGCCCCGGTCCGGTTCGACCCTCCCGCTCGTCCCTGCCCCTGACTTCGGCGAAAGCGTCGCCTGGCCAGCTGTAGACAGGCTTGTCGATGGTGGTGGCGGTCCGCTGGTGATAGCTCGAACAATACAGGGCCATGCCGCGGGCGCTGAGGTAGTCACCAAGGAACTCCGGCCTAATCTCAAGCAGGATCGGGCGGTCCTCAGCATCTCGTTTCAATCGCGCGACCTCGGCCCAGCCCTCCTCCGGTCGAAACCAGCAATCACCTTCACGTAGAAGGCGGAGGGCCACGACCAGGTCGGGATGCAGGTGCCAGATGTGAAGGTGTTCGTCCTCGAGATACTGGTCGATCACGAGATTGGAACCGATCGGCTGAGTGGACCTGCCATAGAACAGGTCGGAAGCGCGATAGCCCCACGGTTCCATGCCGCCCCGGTGTGCGCCGACCCCCAAGTCGCTCCAGACGACCTTGTCGCCCTCTGATCGATGGGTGTCGAAGATCGCGGCAGTGGCGATGCCCGTATATTCCCGCAGCTCGACGATACCGGCCTCAGGTGGGTCGATCACGACATCGGCATCGTGGCGGAGCGGTATCCATGGCCGCCCTTGCAGCGGCAGCACATCACGCAACTCAAAATATCTCTGTACGATCGGCATAGGCACCCCCGGGTAGCGGAGCATGACTACCCCTGATTGCAGAGACCTTGAATCAGCTTTTTGCGATATTCTACCGTGCAGCAGGCGCCGTCGCAGAAGTCGCCGGTATCGGCTTGGTTATAGCTGCCACAAAGCACGGGACCATGTGGGCGAACGGTATCAGGAGGGATGATGAAGCTAACCAGCGATGCTGTCGAAGTGGTGAACCGCAATGCGCTCGTCACCGTCGCACTCAATCAAGGCTACAACGCCTATCTGCCGGTCTATGACAATGGCATCGACCTGATCCTGTTGAACGAGGCGACTGGCGATACCAAGCTGGTGCAGCTCAAAGGCCGGTGGACCATCGATAAGAAATATATCGGCCGAGACATCTGGATCGCGTTCCCCGACCGCGGTGTCTGGTACGTCGCACCGCACGACGAGATGCTGCGGTTAGGGGAAAGGCACACCACAACAAGCAGCTGGGCTCGAGGCACCTACAGCAAGAGTCCTCTCAGCAGGAGCGATTGCGAAGAATTGGCGTCCTATCGCTTCGGCGATCCGGACACGGTCATGGATGATGCCGCCGCTTTGAGCGCGGGCGGATAACATCCACTTTGGTGCAAAGCGCCGCAAGCTCTCGTGCACCACCTTACTCAGAGGGTGAGACCGATGCACAAAAGCAGGATCGCCGCCGCGCCCGCAGCGAGCTTCCCGCCGGCAACGACGCGTGCCGATCGCCCCACGCGAAGCCGCTTGCCCGTCCTGTCCATTCCGGAGCGGAGCCCGAGCACGCCGTCGGTCGCCAATACGGTGCCGATGATGAAGAGCAGAACCGAGATTGCCTTGGCAAAGCCGTGAGGTGACAGCCCGGTGACGATGAAGACCGCAACGAGCCCGATCGTGAGCAGGCCGTACAGTGCAAATCCGATGTCGAGCAGCCCGCGCAGCCGCTTCGGCCCGTTCCAGTCCGTAGGCCGTCGAAGGAGGATCATCGGGCGCAGGCAGAGCTGGCAGCTCTCGAGATTGCTGTCGCGCGGCCAGTGATTGATCAGATGGCCGCAATGCGGGCACCCCGGTCGACGGTATGGGAATGCGGTCGCCCGGATCAGCATGGCGAAGTCTCCGGCGCCGGTGCCAGATAATAGGCCGTGATGGCCGCCCCGATGATCATTCCCTCGACGGTGACCGACTTACCGATCAGGTGTCCGGCGATCACGTCCCCAACGAGCCGCCAGCGCATCCCGTCTCCCTCGATCAGCATCAGCCCACGTGGCGTCATGTCCACCACGCCGGTTAACCGGACAGGGCTGCTCGCCGTCATTCTGCTGCCTCGGCATAGACCCGGGTTTCCTCGGCCGAGGCGCCATTGAAGCATACCAAGGGACAGTGGAGGAGAAGCCGGCCGTGATAGTGCAGCGTGCGCCCGTCCAGCCTGATCGGATCGCGAGCGAGGCGTTGGCAGGATTTGTTCGATCGGTTCCTGAAAGCGCAGGGCGCGGCGAGCGGGGAGAGGGGCACCTTGGTCACTTCTTCCGCTTGGGATTGAGGCGGCGGTTCGCCGAAGAGGTCGCACTGTTCCATTACGGGTTCCGTTCTCCCCCCGAGTGGTGGCCGCGGTTGCCAGCGCTGGACCATGGCGGCGTGAAGTCGTCGCGAGATTTTCCGTCGATTCAACGAAGCGCTGCCAAGCGGCGTTGACTTCGTCTTCGGCGCGTTTGCGTCCCTCGCTGCCTTGCCGAAGCCCCAGCGGAGCTTGCCGGGATCAACCTTCTGCCGCTGGCGATACCGCTCGCGCGTATAGTCGCGGTCGTCGATCGCCACTACGCAGCCCCTTCGACGCTGGATTGATAGTAGACGCCTTGGTCGCGGTGCATCGCGATCTTCAGAAAGGCGGGGCACTCGACAAGCACCGCCAACCACGCCGCGCACTCGGCCCTTCCGAGCGCCGACGAGTGACTGGCCAGTTCCACCCAGACGAGGAGGGCGAGGCCGGCGATAGTCCCGATGCGGACGTCCCGCCGAAGGCCGGCAGGAAGCTTTAGAATGCTCGGTAGGCGCACCCATGCCGGGCTGGCGAGATCACCCCTGAGGTACAGCGGCGATGCGGCGTAGATCGCCAGTATGATCTGGGTCTCAAGCATGGTTCGCCCCCCGATCCGCGATCGCGCCCGCAGATCGATCCGAATGAAGCAACGGTGCGAGCGCCTCACGGACATTCGCCAGCGTCGGCTTGGTCTTTGCCGCGATGCGGATCGTCGTGTAGCCAGCGCGCGATGTCATCGCATCACGCTTTGCGTCGGTCGCGGCGTTATGGGTATAGTCGTCGACCTCGATCAAGGCGACGATCGTTCCAGTCTCCCGGTCCTGCACTACGAAGTCGATGATCTTCTGCGAGAAGCTGTTTCGATCAGCGGGGGACACCTTGCGCCCGAGCCGACGTGGAACCTGCAGGAGAGCCCCCATTGCCACCTGCGCGTGGATGCGGTGTGCGGGCAGGGCGCGCTCGATCGCCGCGAGCATGGCCAGCTCGCGGTCGGTAAGAAAGCGCTTGGCCACCGGCGCGGGCGGTCCACTCGGTGCCGCCGCGCTTTTCACCAGCGCAAGTATAATGACCGCGCAGACGATAAGAAATACGGTCGCGATTGGCGATCCGAACAGTTGTGTCATTGCGTCACCCCTCGGAATGGAAGGCGCGGCCAACAACCGGGGCCGCGCCGGTCTGCCGGTTACCAGCCGTCGCGGCGCCCCTCGCCGCTGTCCTTGAGCCCACGCCGGTCCAGACTGGAGCGCCGGATCTCCAGTTCAACGCCATCGCCCTTGTCGCGGGTTCGGATGTCGCGGGGATCCACATTGTTGCGCTTGGCGAAGTCCTCGGCTGCCTTGTCGCTGCCGAACTTGCCGACGTCGTCGAAATCCCATCCACTCATCGTCGTCTCCTTCAATCCGGCGGTCCGGCCGGTCGGTCGTCACAGATCGAGCCCCAGGCTGCGTTCCGGCAGCGGCGGCAGCACGTCGCTGCGGTCGGGCTTGAGCTCGGGCGGTGATTTGAGGGGATCGCCCGGTGCAGACGCAGCCTGGCCCTTCCCGGCAGTCGGAAGCGGCGGGTCGCCTGGCAAAGGCGGCAAGTCCGACAGATCGACAGGGCCGGGATCGAATTTTTCGCGCGGGCTGGTGCCCGTGCCGCGTTCCCGGTCGACGTCGAGCCGACCCACCGTTTCGAGCGCCGAGGTCTTGTTTCCGGGGTTGTTGTCGAGCTGGCGCTCGAGCTTCGCTTTATCGTCCACCACCATCGTCATTTCGTCGCGAACGCGGGTGACGCCGACGTTGAACAGGCGCTGGTTGGACAGGTTGCGCTCCTGGCTCGACATGACGGTGATCGCCTTGTCGGTGGTGATGCCCTGCGCCATGTGCATGTTCAGCGAGTAAGCGAGGTCGAGCCGCGACAGCATCGGATCGCCCAGGTCGAGCGTCAGCCGCTCCTTGCTCGCGGTTTCGACGGTGACGCCGCTCGCATCGATGGTGAGGACGCGTGCGAGGGCGGCGTTGTGGAGCCCCCTCCCCTTGTCGTTGGCGGTCCAGCGAATGCGATCGCCTTCGCGCAGATGAAGATCTTTCTTCTCGCTGAGCTGAAGGCGGTCGCGCTTCTCGGTTGGCGAGAGTTTCTGTGGGTCGAACCGGATGCGCCGGCGACCGTCGAGAAGATCGACCTTGCCGTTGGGGTGGACCTTGTCGACGTCGTAGCGGCCGGCGGCGAGGCCGACGTCCTGACCGCCTCCCCTGCCTACCTCGAGGGTTTGTCCGGGCCGGTAGGTGGATGCGTACCGCAACTCCTCGCGCGTGGTATTCACCCGCTCGTAGACGGTGAGGTGAATCCCCTCGCCGCGCACGGTCTTCTCGGCCGCAAGCCCGTCCTGAATGCGTTGATTGATGATCGCGCGCGAGGCGCGGCCCGACGCGAACACCGCCGTCGACTCCCGATCGGCGCTCGAGAGTCCGAGCCACATTTCGGCTGCGTGCAAGGCCGGGCTATTGTGCTCGATGACGCTGTCGCCAAGCACCTTCATGGCCTTGCCCGCTTCGCCGACATTGGCCAGGGCCGCGACGGTGCGCAGCTGATCGGTGCGCTGGCGGATGTTCTCGTCCATGCGCGCCATGGTTCCCCCGCCGGCCTGGATGAGCGCGAACGACTTTCCGGCATCGATCGAGGAGAGCTGCTGCCGGTCGCCAACGAGAACGAGTTTGTCGACGCCCAGCGCGGCCGAGATTTGATGGAGCTTCAGCATGTCGTCGCTCGACACCATCGAGGTCTCGTCGACGACGAGCATCTGGCCGCCGAACACGGCCCGCGCCTGCTCATAGGCGTCGCCCTGCCGGTTCGTGACGTGCCGCTCGTTGGCAAGAATGAAGGAGGCGATGGTCTGGGACTTGATTCCGGCGCCCTCTGCGAGGTCCGCCACCATCTTGTTCTGGAAGGCGAGGCCCGTGACGGCCCGCCCCTCCGCCTCGGCGACCCGCGCGACGGACTGCAGCATGGTCGACTTGCCGGCGCCGGCTATGCCCTGCACCACCACCGTCCGGTCCTCCGAAGAGACAATCAGTGTGGCGGCGGCGAGCTGCCCGGCGTTGAGCTCGCGATCCGCATGTGCCTGCAAGCGCTCGGGAGCCTCGCTGGCCGCAATCATCGGAGTGGAAGCGCCCTTCCCCTGCTCCACCGCCTTGAGAATGCGCTCCTCGGTCCTGAGGGCCTCCTGCGTGGTCACCATGCGGGGCCGGGTGTCGCCCACGCGCGCCTCGCCCGCGATCAGCTGGCCGCGTTCCACAAGCTGAGCGATCCGCCGCTCGACATGGTCGACCGTGACGCCCTTCAGACCGAGATCCAGAGCGGTCTTGCCGAGCTGGTTGACGTTGAAGGCGGCTTCACGCTCGGAAAGCATGCGCACGGCGGACGCAACAGCCAGCTGCGCACGAGCTTCTGCCGGCGAGTGGGTCACCCGAGCCAGGCCCCGATCGACGAGAGGATCGTGCGGCTTGAGGATGTCGCCAAGCTTTTCCCAGGCGTTCGTAAGCGCCTCGGAGACGGCGCGATAGCCGCGCTCGAGAGCGCTTCCCGGCTCGCGCTGTTCGGATCTTGCAAGCGCCGCCTCGAGCAGGGCCTTGCCATCGAAGCCGAGGGCCGCCGCCTTCTCGATCCACTCGCGTCGGAGGCCGTCGCGGTCCTCAACATTCAGCTTGGGATCGCGCGTATTGGTGGTGACGCTGTCGCGCCCTTTGGGAGAGGTAATGCCGAGCTCGGCCGCCTTCTCGAGAATGGCTTCGCGGCGCTGGCTGAACGCCTCCAGCACCGCCTTGGGGACACCGGCTACCTCGAACGTCCCGTGCTTGCCCTTGAGCTCTAGCCTGTAGCCCAGCTTCTCCATCTCCTCGCGCAGGAAGGCGTGGTAGATCGAGCCGATCACCGTGTTGTTGCTCCAGATCTTGTCGGCATGGAGCGCCTGCCATTTGCCGTCGGGCATCTTGGTCAGGTTGGCGATTACTGCGTGGACGTGCGCCTGAGGATCGAGGGCGCGGCTCGTGTCATGCTGGAACAAGGCGAAGACGAGGTTGCCGGTCTGCACCGGAACCTTGCGCCCTTCCACGTCCTTGCGCCCTTCGGCGAGGTTCTTCTCGACCCAGGCCATCGCCCGCGCGACCGCCTTCATGTTGGCGCCGTTCTCGCCGAGGATCCGCTTGTCGCCGGTGACATAGGCGAGCAGCGACACCGACTTCGGAGCCGAGAAGGTGAGGTCGACGCCCGATCGCCGGTTCTCGACCTGTGCCACGCCCTCCCCGCTCGGCAGAATACCGTTCAGGATGCCTTCGAAGGCATCCTTCGCCACCTCGCCGGACAAGCCCAGGTCGGAGGCGCCCTCGCCGCCCCAGGCACTGACCTCCGAGCTGTCGTCGACGGTGTAATAGTCGTCCTTGGCGAAGTAGCCGGCGGCGCCGGAGGCGGAACGGACGGAGGCGACCGAGAGCACTGGCTAGATCCCCATGTCCGTGCCGTCAGGCTCGCGGCCGGCGGAGAAATCCTGGCGTAGCTCGACGATCGTCTGATCCTCGACCCGCGGCGCGCTGTGATGGCTGCGACCGTCCTTTCGATCATCACGTTCTCGGGCCTGCGCTGCCTCCTGCTCTGCTGCCGCGCGCGCAGTCTGTGCGATGTCGGCCGCATGTTGACGGGGTGCCTGTCCGTCGCGGTCGGCGTTGTTTTCGTGAACCGCCTTGCTGGTCGATTCCTTCTCCGCATCGACCTCGGCAGACAGGATGCGCGCGGCCATTTCCTTCGCCACGTTGACCGGCTCTACCACCTCCTGGATCACCTGGCCGGCACCATCACGCCCACCGGCTTCACCACCCCCTTCTCCGTCGAACACTTCCTCTCCGCGCTTCGATCGCACCGGCTTCATGTCGGGGCGGGGCAGGAAGCCGTCCGCGACCTGGGGATAGTCCTTCCAGACGAGCTTGATCCGAGCGGCCGGGAAGCCGTCGGGGAACTTCACGAAGCCATGCATCGAGGGCAGGTTCGTGATGTCGTCGGCGATCACGAGCGGTTCGACCTGCTTGCGCGGAGTCAGCGTCGAGGCGTCGCGCGTGTTGTTGTAGCCGTAGCTGTAGGCCTCATCCATCTGGCGGACTTCGCGGTTGCCGATATAGCGGGCGCACTGCTCGGCGGTGTCGAGATCGGCGGTCGCGAGGATGAGCTTGGAGCGGGCAAGCGAGGCGAGATTGCGGGCGCCCTGCTCGCCATATACCTCGACCAGCTTTTCGAAGCTGTGGATGCCGAGGATCATTGCGCCGCCGAAGGCGCGGGCCGTCTGAAGGCCATTCTCGATGGCTGGCAGCCGGTGAAGTGCGCCGAGCTCGTCGAACATGAACCAGGTGCGCAGCGACCGCGTGCGCGGCATGGTCATGAGCCGGTTGATGGCGAGGTCCATCCAGAGCGTCAGCAGCGCCCGGTTCATCGGCATGTCGACGTAATTTGAGGTGATGAAAAGGATGGAGCCTGGCTTCTTCTCACCCGTGATCCATTCGCGGATCGAGAAGCGCGGACCCTCGTCTGGCAGGAAGCGGAGGACCTGCGCGTTCGTGTTGAAGACGGCGCGGATCGACTCCGCCATGCGGGCGGCTTCCGGGGCCGTCAGAGGGTCGGCGATGGTGTTCTGAAGGTAGCGGTGAACGCGCTTTAGATCGGCCGTCATCAGATGTTCCGACAGCGCGAGATTGGTGGTCTCACCACGCTCCTGCAGGCGGACGCACATTTCGATGAAGAGAGTTCGCGCCGCGAGCGCCCAGAACGGTTCTGAGGAGCCGCCGTCCGACGGGATCAGGGCCGCAGCGGCGGCGGTAAACTCACTGTGGGTGCAGCAGTCCGAAAAGATCGACCATGCCGGGCAGCGCCGGTCCATCGGATTGAGGATCGTATCGCGCTCGGGGTCATAGAATGCCTCGACATAGGCACCGGTGAGATCAAAGATGACGGCGCTGTCCTGACGCTCGCGCATCTGCTTGACGAGGCTGCGCAGCTCGGTCGTCTTGCCCGACCCGGTGGTGCCGACCAGCATCGTGTGCGACTGTTCCATCCGGTGCGGGAACGGGATGCCGGCGAGTATGTAGGGATGGTGGATCCCGGCGGCCTTGCGCGCCGCAAAGGGCAGTTGCAGCACCTGCCGCGGCGAGAGGTCGGGCAGGCACTCCCGGGCTTCCTTTTCGAACGCCGCCTGGTTGTGTTGGGACACCTCCGCGAGAAGCAGTTCGCGCTCGACTAGCATGGCGCCCCGCTCGTGTCGCTCCTGCAGGATCGACCGGCCCCGACGCCGCGAAATATCGACGAACCAGATGGTCAGCGGGATCGTGAGAAAGACGGAGACGAGGATGGCGCCGAGCAGGCCCCGCACGGCCACACTCCAGGCCCTCTGGACCTCGGGCATATACTGCACGACCGCCATGATCGTGCGGTGGATTTCGCCGTTGGGGAGGGTGACGTTGACCCGCTTGGCAGGGTCCAGTCCGACCCAGTCCCAAAGCATCGCGTAGAGCTTCATGCAGACGAGCTGGAAGCCGTGCTCGTCGAGCTTGAGCGATAAGATGATGAACCAGGCCGCGAGGAAGGCGAAGAACCACAGGATGAAGGGCAGCTTCGCGCCCGAGAACCACATCAGCATCTCGTGGGTGAGAAGCTGGCTTCCGCGCGTGAAATTGCCGGCGTTGCGATGGACTTTGCCCCGCGCCGAATGATGGGTCAGGGGTATGGCGCGGCCATCGGTGCGGATGTCCTTACGCGCCATGGTATTGCTCCAGGCGCTTGTCCGCATTGGCGATGATCCGCTCGCGGAATTCGGGATATTGCTCGCTGATGATGACGTCGAGCGCGAGCTGCATGAACTCGCTGATCCGCGCCAATCGGCGGTGGCTGGACGTGATGACGCTCGCCGTGCCGAGATAGGCATCGACTGCCGCCCGGATGATCTCGGAGGGCTTGCATTCCTGGTCCGTCGCGAGGGCCAGAATGCGATCATACTGCTGGCGGTCGAGCCGGACCGTGCAGTGCCGTGTCGTCGAGGACAAACCAGCCTCCTAGCAGAGAGGCTGGTGGGGACCTGAGAAAGCGTGTGGAGATATAACCGATCGCCCGGTGGGCGGCAAAGAGAAATGGGGAACACAGAGCGCGTGGCACCACGTGGCACGGCTAAGTCACTGAACGCTTGGGATAAACAGACTCCCTCGCGAACGTCCCACGCCGTGGCACGCTCTCCGGTCGCCCTAAGCTATTGAGGGAACACGGGAATCCTGCACCTTCAGGTGCGTAGGGTGTGCTGTCAATAAACAGCATTTTTGGGGGGTTTCCGGGAAGCCTTTCCTTAGTGTGGAACACGATCGATAACGGTTTCCGGCGAGGCACTTAAGCGCATTTGATCCCGCACACGAGACGTGCCCTCAGGAGCCCGGCAGAAGGTATCTGTTCCCGTTTTGGGCTTGATTGGGGACCAAATAGCCATCATGGCATCGCCAACTGCAGAGGCCTTTGCATGCCCATGAAACATGCAAAGGAAATCGTGAAATCTCTTTATATTGGCCGGGGGCGCCAACGATCAGGCGTTTCCTCTACAAAAGGCGATCAGACTGCTCCTACGCCAGCTACGAGCCGCCGCTTTTAAGAGTGGTCAAGATGGCCGCAGCTTTGAAGGCCCCCGGCTCGCGCCGATCGCTTCTCGCGGAGTTGAAAGGTTGTATGCTGTTCTGCGAGAGCATGCGTTTGGCTGGTTGTTGAAACAGTGTTCGCGGTCTTCCGGCGCTATCAACTATACGAAAAAAGCAGCTGTCAGGGGGTGAAGCGGAATGAACAAAAAGGCGAACAAAACAGTCCTCGAAACCATACTCGACTGGTCGGCTGACCGCCCCCTTTGGCAAAGGGATGCGCTGCGCCGGATCGTGATGGGTGGAACGCCTGACGACGATGCGGTGAACGACATTCTGACGCTATGCAAAAAAGAGCACGGGACCGAAGGCATTGCGTTGGAACCGGCGACCCTCGAAGCAGTCCATTTGCCGGCAGCTCCTGCTGGCGGCGAGTCAATAGCGCTGGCAAGTGTCGGAGGTGTCGCGGGCGTAAACCAGCTCGCCGCCGATCAGACTCTGCGGTTTGAACCGGCCGGTCTCACAATCGTCTACGGGCCGAACGGGTCCGGCAAATCCGGTTACGGGCGGGTGCTCAAGCGCGCCTGCCGCGCGCGCAAGGCGGGCGAGATCATTCCCGATGCGTATAACCCGCCCCCCGCCGGAAAGGCGACAGGCACCATTTCGATTCTCAAGGACGGAGTGGTCGCACCGCCTGTCAGCTGGACCGACGACGGCAAGCCGGACGCGGTGCTGTCTGCGGTCAGCGTCTTTGACCGGGACTGCGGCTCGGTGCATGTGCAGGAAAAGAACGAAGTGGCGTTCAGGCCCTTCGGCTTGGATATTCCCGACGATCTCGCCGGTGTCTGCCAGGCGCTCAAGCAGAAACTGGGTGCTGAAGAAACCCAGCTCGATGCGGTCCGCGACCCGGTCTTCAAGAAGCCGACATGGAACCCGGCCACGCCGGTCGGCGCGATCATGTCGGCACTGAGCCATGACACCGATCTTGCCGCGCTTGAAAGGCTCGGTGAGATGACCGCCGACGAGCGGACGCGGCTGGCACGCCTTGACGAAGACCTGCTGAAAAACCCGGCGGATGCTGCCGCCGAACAGAGGCTTTTTGCCGGCAATGTACGGCAGCTGATCGCTACCCTGGACAGGCTTGCCGCCGCCTATGGGGATGAAAAGCTGGCCGGGATGAAAACGCTGGCGGACGCGGCGCGGGACAAGCGGGCGGCAGCCGATCTTGCCGCGCGCGCGATCTTTAACGGCCTTGCCATGCCGGGTGTCGGCGGGGAAACATGGCGGGCGCTATGGGAGGCCGCCCGCCGCTATTCGGAACAAACGGCTTATCCCGGCGCGCCTTTCCCGTCCTCAGGGGACGAAGCCTGCGTTCTGTGCCACCAGGCGCTGGATGCGGATGCCAAGGACCGGCTGGGGAGCTTCGAGGCATTTGTCCGCGCGGATGCGGAATCACAAGCGGCGCGCGCCGAGCAGGACTATACTGAGGCTCTTGCCGCTTTCACGGCGCGGCAACCGGACGTGCGCGTGATCGCGCAGGCGCGCCAGCGCATCGCCCTCCAGAACCCCGGCCTTGCCCGCAAGGTTTTGCGCTCTGTCGCCAGCGCGGATTTGCGCCGCCTGAAATGTCTTCGCGCCCTTTCGACCGCTGACCCGCTAATCCTGCCACCGTTTTCGCCGTCGCCGAAGGCGGAGCTGGAGGCGTTAGCGGCCACTCTGGAAGCCTATGCTGCGGAACTTGACGAAGCGGCCGACGCTGAGGGCCGCGAGCGGCTGATCCTCGAACGTGACTCGTTGACGGACCGGGCGGCGGTTGCCGACTTTCTCGAAACCGCAAAGAAAGAAATCAAGCGACTTGATGACCTGCGCATTGTCCGCGTCTGCATCACTGACACGGCGACCAACGCCATCACCAAGCTCGGCAACGATATCGCCGACAATGTCATCACCCCGAAAATGCGCGACCAGTTCCAGTCGGAAATCGTCCGTCTCGCAGCGGAGAAAGTGCGCGTGGAAATCGTGCGCTCGGGCGGGCAGTACGGCTCGCCCAACTACCAGGTGCGCCTCTTTGCCAACCCTAAAGCCAAGGTCCATATGGTCCTGAGCGAGGGTGAGCAAACCTGCGTCGCTCTCGCCGCGTTCCTCACCGAACTGGCGACGGCACAGCATAAATCTGCGCTGGTGTTCGATGACCCGGTGACATCGCTCGATCATCGCTGGCGCGAAAAGGTGGCGGACCGGCTTGTCGAAGAATCCGCAACCCGCCAGATTATCGTCTTCACCCATGACATGGTGTTCGTGAACGACCTTCACGACAAGGCCGTCCGCGAGGCTGTTCCTATGAAGCTCGTCAGCCTGTCGCGAGGGCCAGCCGGGACGGGCATGGTCACGGACGGCTTGCCCTGGCAGCACGCCGGTATCCGCGACCGGGTTGATAAGCTGGAAAAGGCGGCGCGAGAGGCGCGGAATCTGTATGACGCGAACGATGAAGAAGGATACCGGGACGCAGCCGTGAAAATCTATGACCGGCTGCGGGCGACGTGGGAGCGCGGGCTGGAAGATGTCGCCTTTGCCGGGGTCATCCACCGCCACCGGGACTATATCGACACGAAGAACCTGAAACGGGTGACTGTCATTGAAGACGCGGATGTCGAGACATTCCGCAAGAACTTCAAGAAGTGCAGCGACCTCGTGGACGCGCACGACCCGTCGCGCGCACGGGACGGCGCGGTGCCGCCGCCCGACGACATCCTTGCCGACATCAAGACTCTTGCGGATTGGGCGGATTCGATCCGGGTCCGGCAGAACGCCTTGCCGTGACCAAGCTCGTTCGCCCTGAATACTTCGTGCCAGGGATCGTCACCCGAATGGGCAGAGACAGCATGGCTGGCTCCGTAGAGCCGGCACATCCAGCGGCATAGAGCCCGGTCCGCACGCGGAGGCACCACAATCTGGGCAGCCGTACAAGACGATTAAATTCGCTGCTTTACAGCAAACCGACAACCCTGTTGGTGGCCACCGTGCCAAGGCGAAAAAGCGTTTGACGCTGTGCCGAGGCCTGCCGCCACGAACGTGCAAGGTCGGACTCCCAGGGGGTCACGATCAGCTCGAAGGAACCGTTGGTCAGGCGGCGGAACATGACCGCCGAGTCGGCATAATTGAACCCGCCCTGTGCGGCAGTCGGCAGGTTCATCCGCTCCATCTTGTTATTGCCATGCCAGGTCAGTCGCCGGTCGTTCCACACGCGCGCGCCGCTGCGGAGGACGGGCTCACCGATTATCAGGTTATGCGGATAGTCGTATTGGTCGAATACGAAGCCGAAGAACCGGTGTCCGCCGCGCGGCAGCTCCAGTTGGTTGCTCGATCCGCCCTGAAGGGCCTCGCCTTGAACCCACATGGCAGCATAGTCGGCGGGGTTGATCACTCCGGTTTCAATGGCGACGCGGAACAAGGGCAACGCGGCCCCCGCCACCGGTGCCGGTGCTGCTACAGGCTGTGCCTCCTGCTCGATTTCGGGGGGCGGCGGCTGGGCCTGTCGCAGGGCGGTATAGGCTGCGAGCAAGTCGTCGGTGAGAGCAGTCGTTTCAAAGCGGGCCTTGTCGAAGGCTTCATCGGCATCGGCGCGCGGAACGCCCTGCTGTGCCCATGCCGCCTCGGTATTCACGCTAAAACCGCGGCTGGTCAGGTTCGCCGAGCCGACCAGCGTGCAGCATGTTTGGGGATCGGTGCCAAAGACGTATAGTTTGGGATGAAAGGCGCGCAGCGGCATAAGCGAGCCCTGCGCCAGCCTCTGCGCGCCCGACACCAGAACAGTGGCGTTCGCCAGCCCGCGCCAACGCTGCAAGGCTTGAGGTTCGGTAAGGCCGAAATCAAAGGATGTCACAAGCGTTTTGGGCATCGCCGCGAATGCGGCCGGCCCCACGGCATTTGCGACGGCAGACAGCAATATGTTTGCGCCGCCGAGCGTGACGTATGCGGAGGCGGCGCGGATATCGATGGCCCCCGCCGCGACCATATCGACGAGAGCATTGCGCAAGCGCGCCGGTTCTGCGGCGTTCTGGACGATCAGCATACCGGAGCCTGCGTCCAGCTACCGCTGCCGCCGGATGACGCGGTGGATGCACCGGCCAGCGCCGACTGCGCCAATGTTTCAAGCTGCGCCAGTAGCGGCGATGCTTCGAGCAGCGTGCGCAATTTGCGGCGGCGCGCCGTCAGTGCTTTGGCAGGATCAGCCAGATACAGGTCCGTCGTGCAATGGGCGTCCGCTAGTGTGGCAATATCCTTGGCAAGGACCGCGATCTTCTGATGATCGCCGTTGGCGGCATCGTATGCAGGCATCATTCTGTAGGGTAGCGTGTGAAGATGCCGCTCCCCGAAATCGCCCTTCGGGTTAAACGCGAGGGTGGCGTTGGTGAGAGCCTCGCTGTTGAGCATGCCGACCTGGTACCAGGCCTCGTCCGCGTCCGTCACAACTTTCCAGTACAGTGTCTGGTCAACGACAAGGTCCTGAGCCTGCGCAACCGGAACGCACGCCGCGCAGATGATCTTGCCGCCGGCACCGGCCAGAATGAGGTACCCGCTCATACCGAAGACTTGCTTGGAAAGCTTACCCCGCTCATCGATACGCTGTTGGAGCGACTTGCCTTTCCCCACCGTTTTGAGCCTCTGGTTGATCGCGGCGAACCGCCGTGCGGTCTGGGTAAAGCCCTGCCTGCGGATTTCGGCCTCGTCGAGAATGCTCCACGTTCCGCCCGCCGCACGCAGCGCCGGCAGAGCCAGCGGCGCGCGATGGACACCGAGCACGAACGGCAGCAGGTTTTCCGACTGGGCCATGCGGAAAAGAAAGCGCGGCGCGACGTGGCCGGGGAAGCGGTCTGCCGCCATTTCTTTCGCTGATTTGATCGTAAATCCCCACGCGGAAGCGCGTGTCGGCGTATCGACGTGAACCTCCGCGCCCGCATTCTGGACGATGTCCACGCAGACGGCCGTGCGCGGCATAAGGTCGGCTCCTTGCTGCGGCAGGTCGCCGCCACCGCCGGCCACGGCTGAACCGCCGCCCGTTTCGAGCACCCAGGCGCTGCGCGCCGAACCGATGGTGCGAACCGAAAAGCCTGCGGCGTTCAGCCCCGCGTCTGTCGCCACAAAGCCGCTAAACGTGCTTTGTGGAAGACCGGTCGTATTCGCTCTTTTGTGACCGACCAGCGCCGCGCCGGGATATTTAAAAGTTCCGGGCGCGACCTGCCAGATTTCGGTGATGTCGAACGGGACGGGGCGGTCGCTTGTCAGGAAATCATGCTGCCTGAGCCTTTCGTGGTGGGTGCCGTTCAGCACCGTGCCGGGTACAAGACAGGCGACGCAGGCACCCGGTCCCAAATAGCGGTCGATGGCATGAAGCAGGTGCATCGTGCCCAGCTCAAGATGGAGAAAGGACTGTCCTGCGGGCTGGATGCCGTAGAGTTTCGCTCGGCCTTTCAGCAAGTCCCGGTACGGGTTGTCGGCCAGCCCGCTCATGGCGAGCCATGGCGGATTGGACACAAGCCCGTTGAAGTGGCCGGTCAGGAGCCCCGGCCTGTAGGTATTGCGCAGGATGAACGCCCAGATGCCGTTGCGCCCGGCAACGGCCAGTTCAGCCATGCGATGCGCCAGCGGGAACAGCGCCTCGGAAAGCTGCTTGTAAAGCTCCGGCGACAACGTGATCCCGAACACGGCGATCGTGCCATCGAGAAAACTATCCGCGTCCGCCTTGCTGAAACCCGCAACGGTTCCGCGCTGCTGCGCATCGCGCGCCTCGTCATAGGCCCAGTCCACGATCTTGTCGAAAAATTCGCGGTATGCCGGCTGCACCAACGCTGTCGGCAGATGTACGGTCGTGCCGTCAAGCGATACCGGTATGGTATCGCTTTCGCCGACCAGCGGAACTGACGCCGAAACCGGTGTGACGGCGAACAGCGAGTCCGCATGATAGACCGGGATGACGATGGGCTTCGTCGCCGCCTTGATCTCAGCCGAGAGGCTGACGACCCAGGTCGTCTTGGCGAGACTGACCGCCAGCGGGTCGATGTCGAACCCGGTCGCCACGTCTTCAAGCTGTTCGATGGCGGAAAAGCCGAACCGGACCCGTGTGGCCTTTATGATTTCTGCGAGCATCGTGCCGGACCCGCAGCACATATCGACGATCCGGGGGCTTTCCCCGTTCGGGAGGCCGTCGATGCAACAGTCGGCAAGCAGGCGCGCGAGCCAGTGCGGGGTCCATTCCTGGCCGAGCAGCTTGCGCTGACTGCGGCGGGCGAGCTGCGCCATAAAGCGGCCGAACAAATCCTCATCGGGATACCAGCTGAAATCGTACGCATAGAGATCGCGCTGGAGGTCGCGGGCCACCGCGACAAGCCGGTCGATGTAGGACGGGCCGAGAAGCCAGCCGAAATAATCCTGCTCGACCACATTCTCCAGCTGGAAATTGTTGCGGAAGAATTCCCCGTTCAGGATTGTCTTCAACTCGTCGTTCGTGCTGAGCACCGCCTTGGCTGTCAGTACGTTCGCGCTCAGAAGCCGCGCGAGAAGGGTCACGTAAGCCTCATCAACATATGCGGCGGTGCGGAAGGTGCCTGCCGGCCCTTCCAGATGATCGACGAACTGTGACCAGAGATCGGTGGCAAGGCTCGCCGACGGATCGGCTTTGCGCCCCTCGTCCACAAGCAACGACAAAGGCCCGGCGCTGCTCTTGTATGCGGCAGATTCCATGCCAAGGTCGGAGGCGAGGAATTCGGAACGCAACGGCCGCGACTGTTCGCGCGCCAGATGCTTCTTGATAAAGCCGCCGAGCTGCTCGGCGGACAGAACGCTGTCATCGGGTAGCTTGAGTTCGTCGATAACAACGAGCGTGATGTCAGCAGCGGTGCAGGACGATGGATCAACACCCGCTGCAAGCTCGGCATCGTAGGCGTACCATTCGACCGTGTCCGACAGTACGCCCCGGACCGTTGAAATCGGCATGCCCGCGCGGACAAGCCCCGCCGCCTGCTCCTGCACCTGCCCGTAGCCAGTATCGCGCTTGGCTGTGTTGCGCAGGTCGGATTCGTACTCAATCGTGGTCGAACCGACCAGATTGTCGATGAACCGAGATGCGGCCTTGCCTGATCCCGTGCCCACCTTGGTATGGGCTTCCGTCCCTTCGGTGTAGTTGTTGATCCAGGTCTCGTGCGTGGTGTCCGGGAACATAAGCCGCAACCGTCCCACGAACTCGCTGCGCAGCACCGCCTCGACATGACTGGCATCCCGCAGCATGCGGCAGCGCGCAATAGTTTCACGAATGCGGGCGATATCAGCTGTCATGGACGGTCCTTTGGCGGGCAGCGCACGCGGCCTCAAGGCGAGTGTCGATATGGCGCGCTACGTCTTTGAGGTCGTTTTCGTTCATACCGGGCAACGAAGCGGCAAGGATGAACATGTCGATCTGGTGCAGGGCTGACGGCACGCCCGCAGCCAGCTGCTGTCCGAGCGCGGCAAGTCTCTCGCAGTCGCGGTCCGACAAAACAGGAATCGGTACCTGACGTATGTGCGTCGCTTCGAGTTTGAGCGCGCCGCCGCCAAGCGGCGTGCCGGCGGCTTCCATCGCCGCGCGGCACCAACTGCTGTGGAACAGGGCATAGAGCGCATGCGCTGTCCACTGCCTCTGCTCCGCCCACAGCGTTGAGAAGTTGGCATCAATCAGGACCGGCGGCTGTGTATTCAGCGCGACGGCCGGTGTGCCGTGATTGATGCGCGGCGTAAAAATCGCGGGCAGGTGGCGTGCGGTGAAGGCCGGCAGCATGTACCAGAAGCGCGGCACGTCGCGGCCGTTCGCGGGCCGGCGGACATTGGTGCGCACGGCCGTAAGATCGGGAATGAACCGGGCCGGCTCTTTCGGGTCGAGCGCGGTCCGGGCTGCCAGACGTACGAACGAAGCGAGCTCAGGAGGCATAACGCGGGGCGCAGATACGCGCAGCTTACGATAAGCTTCCGCCGCTTCTGCGACGAGCGGCTGGTCTTCCGGCAGAACCCAATCAAATAAATCAAGCGCGCGGGTGGCCGGAACGCGCCCGTCCGCAAAGGCTTGCATATCCGCCTGACGATGAAGAACGGGGCGCAGCGCCGCCACAGGAACGCGAACCTGAATGTTCTGAAAGCTGTCCGATGCTTCGACGGTGACGGTCTCGCCCTCTTCGTCACCGGCAAGCGTCACATAAAAGAACCGGTTGCAGCCCGAACGCAGGCCCTGGCTGACCCGGATGCCCGCCTGTTCGAGCGTCTGGAGGTGCGCCGGCGCCGTTCCCGGCGGCAGCATGTCCCGCAATCCTTCCGGTATCGCCGCCGGCCTTGCGTTACGGGCGGAAAATAGCGGCAGGGTATCGCGCCTGTTTTCGGCCTTTTGGAACCAGCCCTTGTGTGCAAGGCGCTGCTCCAGCGTGTGCCATTCCTCATCCAGCGCAAAGGGGCGGCGCTCAATGCCCGGCACCTCCCCGTTTGCCGCGCCGGCCCATGCCGCAAAGTCCTGCTCCGGTTCCGCACCAGGAAAAGCACCGCCCACAAGCGACTCTCCGCCCGCAGCCGCCGGCGCTACTTGAAGCCAGGTTGCGGTCGGCAAGGGAGACCGGGCTGGCACAGGCATTTGCGCCTCATCCCATGAAAGCCGCCGCGCGATCACAAGATGCGTGCGCACCAGCGCATCGGAAAACCAGCCGGGTTGGGTATCCGCGACAATGTACTCAAGGCGAAACGCGCGCAGCAGCAGGTAGCGTACGACATCGGCATAGTCGCGCGAACGCCAGGTGGCGGGAACGACAAGGGCCAGGCGTCCGCCTGGCCGTGTCAAGAGGGCGGACAAGAGCCAAGCCGGTACGGAAAGATCGGCAAGGCCCGAATAGCCGTTAACCAGTGCCTGCCAGAGCGTGCGCTCGCCGCCGGTCATGCGCGCGTCCACAATCGCGGACAGGCCCCGGCGCACGTCACCGACACCGGCACCGTTCCCGGTTTGCGACTGGTATCTCACATAGGGGGGATTGGTGATGACAAGATCGTAGCCGGGCGTATGCAGCGCCGCGATGGTGGCGGGGTCGAACGCGCTGCCCGTGAGAATATGACTGTTATCCGCAGCATCGTCCGCGTGCAAAGCCGCCATCCTACGACCGCAGAAGGCGGCTGTTTCGGGATCAAGCTCTATGCCGTCCAGTCGGTTGAGCCGAGTCCCCCGCGCCAGGGCTGTCAATGCTGCCGCATCAAGCAGGTCGCCGTGCCCAGCCATCGGATCGATTACCGTGCGCGCGCCGGAGTCGAGCGCTAGGTGCGCGAGAAGCGCCCCCAGCGGCAACCCGGTAAAGAACTGTCCCAGCCGTTTGCGCTGAGCTTGCGGTAGGCTTTCCTCAAAGGACCGCGCCGAGGATCTGATGGCGCGGACTGCGTCAGTCGCCCGCACTGCATAGAACTCCGGTTAGCGGCTGTTCCGCATACCAGCGATAGAAGACATCCGCGTCGAGCGGGACTTGCTGATGATGGCTGAGGAAATGCGTCACAAGGCGGGAGTAAAGCCTCTGCGCCGTCGCTTCGGCCGGATCATGCGCGGCGGTCGCCGCGCGGTGAAGGGCCGTGGCGACCGTCCATACACATTCGTCAGCTCCGGTCTTGCTTTCGGTCCGGGCCTCGGCATTGCGACGTGGGCCCAACAGGAGCACGGGATCGCCGCGCACGGCTCCTTCCGTTGTAACCTGTTTGAAGCTGCCCTGCTTCTTGTCGAGAACCCCCGCATATTCCACATCAAAACCGGCTTCCTGGTAGGCGCGCTGCAAGGCGTTCCAGACTTCGGCTGATGCGGAATGAAACACCATCGTGGCTTTGCCGGACGGCTTCAATATCCGGCGGGCCTCACTGAACGACCGGGTCAGCAGGCCCTGGTACTCGTCAATGGCCTTGCCTTGGTCCGGGCTAACGATGGCTTCATCCGTGCGGTCGGTGAAGGTCTTGAGCCAAGCCTCGTTTATGAAACTGAGTTCGGCATAGGGTATGTTGGCTCCGAAGGGCGGGTCCGTGAACACGTAGTCGATACTGCCGGACGGCAGCGCGACGGCGCAGCTGGAGCCGTGGACGACTTCGACCTTGCCGCTACCGCCGTGTATTGTCTCAAACGCCTGCGCAATCGTTGTCAGCTTGCGCCGCAATCCTGCAAACAAATTCTTTTCGACCGGAAGGCCGCTGACATAGAGCACGCCGGGCTGGGCGCTGGTGACGACCAGGTCTTTCTGGCCGGACTTCGCCACGACGCGCGTCATGATCGTGCCATGCGCGGCGTTATAGCTGAGTAGCCAGAATCGCAGCCCTTCGCGAAGGGCGCCGTGATAGGATTCCACACGCTCCCACATGCGGGCGAAGACGATGAGATTACGCCGCGTGTAGAAGTGGTGAACGTGCGTAATGCCTTGATGGTAGCCTTTTCGGTAGAGGTCGCCCCAGGGGATCCACGCCTGCGGGACGCACGACGGGATCGGCTCCGCCTCAATTTTCTTGATAAGCGTCAGGTCGGCGGCCGTTGCCGGGCGCGACCAGCGTTTTTTCCCGGTTGAACCATAGACGCGGGCCAACGCGCGTCCGCGCAATTCGCGCTGCTCGCCCAGCACATCATCCTGTTCCTGCACCGTCACGCGCTGCACATCATCCAGCGGCGCTTCATGGCGGCATTTCGGGCAGGAGAAGGTGGAGGAAATCTTCGCCGGATCGAGCGAAACGCACGCATCCCACAAGGTGACAGAGCTGCGGCAGCCGGGGCAGCGCAGCTTATCGCTCCAGATCAAGTGACGAAAGGAGCCTTTGGCGCCGGAGGGATCGCGCGCCTCATACATCCAGCCGTCTTCGCTCTCCCCGGCCGCCAGCACATCTTCGGCGGCCTTCCTGAACGCGGCAAGATCGGGCGGATTGGTCAGGGTCCGGCCGACAAAGGAGCCGAGCGCGCCCAGCTCATAGAGTACGGCATTGCGGGCACCCCACTGCACGTCAAGACCAAGGCGAATCGCTTCGGCGCGCAATTCGTCGGTTGGCCGTTCACAAAGCAGCGCGGCGAGGCCGGTCGTCCCACTGCCTCCGAACCCGTCAAACACGGTGTCGCCGGGTTTGGTATGGGCGGCGATATATAAGGCAATCGCCTCCGGGGAGATCTTTGTCGGGTAGGGAAAGGCCCCGTACAAGGCACCCGTACGCTTTGCCGCAAGCGGCTGGCGGTAGAGGGCATCCAGAGATTTGGCGGGCATCGCCCGCGCTGCCTTGCGCGGCCTAGTCGCGGTGTGAAGCATCTGATCGTGGTCCCCCGGCATTCTCATTTGTTTCATGTCCGCTCCGGTGCAGCTGCCCGCTTGTCCAGAGCCGGCCGCCGCACAGCCCGTGCGGGCTGCTGGTGTCGCCGCAAATATTCATGGATGGCACGCCGCACGACCCAAGATACGGATACGTCGTCCTTTTCGGCGAGCGTGTTCAACGTGTCATAGTCTCCGGGCGTGACGCTGACCGTGACACGGGGGCCGAGTTTTTTCGATCGATCACTCATGGCAGGCCTGCTAATGTTCCTCTAATGTTCACATAGCTGGATGTGAGTCACATTGCAACATATTGCATCATTCTGACTCACACGCAAAGGCTGTTTCACAGCGTTTTCATATACATGCCAACCCGTCATCGCTCGCGCTCAAAATCGCGGCTATTGTCCTCCCATGCCCAGCGCCGACCGCGACCCGCGCCATCTCCTGGAATCGTCCGGCAGCGGCAGGCGTCGGTTATGAGGCTTGCGACGTTGAGTTCGCGATCTGTTAATTTAGGCACCTCTCACCCCAACATCCTTTCAATAACCGTGCCGATCTGCTCCGCAGTGTCCAGGACATGCTCATCATCAAGATGGGCATAGCGCGCTGTCGATTGCGGGTTGGCATGACCGAGCAGACGGCCGATCATCGGCAGCGTCTCCTTGTTCATCGCTGCATGGCTGGCGAATGTGTGTCGAAGGTCGTGGAGGCGCACGCCGCGAAGGCCCGCTTTCGCGCGGATTTCGTGCCAATAATGATCGATGGTGCGCCACGGTTTGCGATAACGCGGGCTCCAGAACAGCCAGGGAATGCTTTTGTGCCTTGGGAGTTCGTCGATCAGCGCTCTGGCCTCATCCCCCAGCCAGACAACGCGCGGCCCGGTCTTGCTGTCGCGCAGCTTCAGCCGGTTTCCGCGCACGTCCTGCCATTGCAGGCCAATGATCTCGCCCACCCTGCATCCGGTCAGCAGCAGAAGCGCGACGGCCGTGGCGGCGAGCGACCTTGCCTTGTCGTCGCCCGCCCGCATTCGCGCCAACACCTCGCCCAGCCGCTCCAGTTCTGCAAGGCTCAGGAAGCGCTCGCACTTGCGCTTGCGATAGAGGCGAACGCTCCGGCAAGGATTGGTGTTCTCCAGCCGATAGCCCCAACTCTCCGCCTTGTTGAGCATGTTGTTGAGGATCGACATCACGCGGTTGGCGCCGCCGGGACCGATCCGGTTGTTGAGATCGGCAAACCATCTGGTGACGTCCGCCTCGTTCAGCGCATCGATGAAGATGCCGGGGAAGGCGTCTTTGAGGTAGAGTTGGCAGTATTTCTCATGGGTGTAGTAGGTCGATGGCTTCCAGTGCGGCGACCAGCGCTCCCAGTATTCCGTCAGGAAATCATCGAAACGGGGCGCGGAACGGATGCGCTGGCGTTCGGTCGCCGGATCAAGACCAACCTGCGCATAGGCGATCACGCGCCGCGCGACGATCGTGGCCTGGTGGCGCGTGATGACCGCCGCTGAACCGATCGTCACCGTGCGCAGGCGACCGGCCATCCGGGTCTGCACGATGTAGACCTTGCGGCCGGTCGCATAGTGACGGATGCCGAAGCCGTGCTCGACGCCGAGCCAGGTCGTCCTGCGCGGCTTGCCCTTCGGGAGCCGCATATAGACGACATTCGCCCCGACCTCCGCCAGCGCCTCGGCGACGATCTGCTTGAGCGCAAGGGCGGTCATGCGCGCAGCCCTATCGCCTGGGCAAGATTGCCCGAAATTCTCGCAGCCGCGTCGGCGATCACATCGTCGGAGAGATGCGCATATTTCGCGGTCGTCTCGGGCAGGACGTGCCCCAGCAGCTTTCCGATTGTGGCGAGCGGCACATTGTCCATGATTGCGGTGGAGGCGAAACTGTGCCGCAGGTCATGGATGCGAACGTCCGGCAAGGCACAGGTGCGGCGAAAACCCGGCCACCAGTTATTGAGAGTAAGCGGGCCAGTCCCCAGGACATTGGGAAAGACATATGGGCAGTCCTCGCGCCGGGGCTGGGCTTCGAGGATCGCTAGCGCCTGACTGTTCAGCCAGATGGTCTTGGGTCCGGTCTTGCTGTCGGGCAGCGCCAGCTGCGGCGGTCGCACCCATTCCCAGCGCAGGTCCCGGATTTCGCTGATGCGCGCGCCGGTATAGAGCAGCAGACGGACGATCGCGACCTCTGCGGGATGGTCCGCTTCGGCTTCCCGCAGCGCCGCGCCCATGCGGCGATATTCGAGCGGCGAGAGATAGCGCTCGCAGGCCTGCCGCTTGTAGCGCGGCATCCCCCGGCAGGGATTGGAGCCCTTGCGCCGCAGATGCAGCGCCTCGGCATATTTGAACAGCGCGGCCAGGACCGGGATGGCACGGTTATACTTCGACTCGCGATCCCCGGCACAATCGTCGCGCCAGCGTGTGATGTCGGCTCGGGTCACGTCGGCGACGCGAAGATGCCCGAACACCGGGGCAAGGTCACGTTGCCATGCGTCACGGTTACGCTTGGTTGTGGACGGCTTCCAGCAACGCGCGATATCGGACCAGTAGGTTTCGACATAGTCGGTGAAGAGCGGCGTGGCCTTGACCACCGTGCGCTTGGGCAGGCCGTCCAGCGTGACCTCCGCCAGCAAGCGCCGCGCCTGGGTCCGCGCCAGCTCGGCATCGACGTCGGTCGTGCGGCCGAGCGACACACGCCGATGCTTGCCGCGATGGCGTAGGCGCACGAACCAGTAGTACCGACTCGTCGGCCGAACCCTCAGCCCGAAGCCCGGCAGCATGGTGTCCCAAATGCAGTATTCCCTCGCCCGCAGCGGCAGCTTACGCCGCGCGAAATTACCGTCGAGATATGCCCGGCGACCGGGCTTTTGCCGGCTGGGGACCATAAGGCCATCATCCATAGCCGAACTGCTCTCGCAAGTCGCGGAAATCAGCCGATTTCGAGGGACCAGATAGCCATAGGGATCATCCGAACTGTCGGGCTGAACTTCAGTCTCGACTACTGATTTTATTGGATTTTTCTCCATATATGCACCTTAAGGTGCGTAGGGTGTGCGCATATCCCAAGAGACCGCTATATGGTCCCGGACCTGTCCGGAGGTCGTTGGAAATGGCCCGTAGCCGGGTCCGGCTGGGCAGAGGTCCGCCGGCAGGCGGAACGGCGAGAATCGACCCGCGCGAAGTCAGGGGCCACCAGCGGGCGCCTTGGTCAGGCGAGGATCGTCACCCGAATGGGCGGAGACAAGGCGCTTGCCTTGGCTCCGTGAGGTTGGGTTGCCGGGCCCCAACGGGGTGCGGCAGCCCTAGCGAATAGAGCCGTCATCGGGCGTGAAGCCCGATGCGCCCCCGCACCATTCTTCTCCTTCCGGGGCGGAGGCTCTCCCGCTATGGTCGGACTGTTCATAGCCCGATCAGCCTTGAACAGAGGCACCTATGGCAAAGACACTGGAACAGGAGCGCGCAGCGTTCGAAGCGGATGCACAGCGATTGGAGGAACGGCGCCGAAAGCTCGAAGAGCGAGAGCGCGAGCAGGCCATAACGGCGGTGGAAAAAGCGGGCCTGCTGAAGCTTGAAATCAGGCGGCTGACCGCGATCGTCGAGCGGGTAAAATCGCTCGGAATCGACGAGGTTGAAAAGCGGCTGAGGGCCTGAACCCAGCCTGCCGCGGCAGCGCCGCGGCACGGGCATAGGGGGTTCGATGCCCCCTATGCCCGTATTCCTTCCAGCAAAAAAAGGGGAGAGGCGACGCGCGCGCCTCCCCTTTTTGTCGGTCTCAGAATTCGTCGAGGACCCCGCCCGGCGCGGTGTAGACGATCCGGTCGATCATCGCCGGCGTCAGGTTCCCGTAATCGCCCTCGTCGATGGCGAGATACCCCTGCTCTTCGTCCTCGATGACATGTTGATCGAAGAAGCTGTGAAGCGCCCGGCGTTCCGCGTTGGCGACCGCTGCGAAGTAGGCGTTGTTGTGGGCGGCGGCGGTGTTGGTGATCGTCTGCATGGCTATGCTCCTGTCTGTCTTGAATGACAGGGGAAGGCGCGTCGGGCGGGTGAGGTCGGGTCAAGGATCGCCGGCTTGCCGGCGACCGCGCAGCGGCGGTGGGGGTCACGATTTTCTTCGGCGGCCACCGGTGTCGAGGGGGGAGCGCTGCGCTCGATCCGCCGGAGAAAATGGTGGGGCCCCGCCGTCCTTGAGGCGGCCTCGCCCGGCCGAAAGAATGGGAAGACTGTGAGAGATGTTTCCTCTCGGTCGGAGGACCAGGCCGAGGCGTAGCGGCGTGCGGACCGGCGGGTCCGCGCGTCACGCGAGCGAGCCTGCGTCTGGCAGCCTTCGCTATTCCATGCCGTCATGGAACAGCCTCCAGAGGAGCGCGTCCCCTTCAATCTCGCGGAGCCGAAGCTCCAGCGACAGGGCCGCTTCCCGCTCCGCGATCCGGGCGTTTTCGGCGGTCGTGAGGGCGGCGCGATCGATTCCGGAGAGAAAGGTTTCTCGGTGGTTGAGGAGGCGCCGCAGCCGTGCCGTTTCGCGGTCGATCGATGCGATGGCGGCGACGGCAGCGTGGGTTGCGGATACGGTCATGGTTGCGCTCCAGGTGCGAGGGGATTGAGCGCTCGAGCGCCCTTTCGTTCGAGACGCCGCCGTTTTGGCGGAGGGAGAGAAGAGGAGCCGGGCGCGCGACCCCGCCCAAGGGCTGATCAGGGGTGCCCGTCGCAGTGGCAGTAGGGCATGGCCGCTGTGCCTTGGTGTCGCGGATGGTCTGTGTTAGTTCCCGCGCTGCGCTGCGAAGGCCGTGGCGCCGGGACTGGTAATCCCGTCGAGAAAGGCAACTCGGTGTGGTTTCACGCCGGGGTGCCTGCGCATATGTCCAGGTGCCTCGGCACTAAAAGCGTAGGCGCATGTCTCGACGTGTTACCAGCCCCGGCTCCCGCGCCCCAGCGCGGGAGTTGCTTGGCGAGAGCGCCCAAGTTGCTCCGATGATGGTCGCGCTCCGGAATGCGATATGGACCTCAACGAGAAGGATCCGGGCGTGACACGGGCGCTCGCCTTGGCGCTGATGCGTCAGGCGCGCGAGTATCTCGGCGCGATCGGCGAGGACGAGGCGTCGCTTCATCTGCAACGCGCGATCGATGCCCTCCTGAAGCCCGCGCCCGGCAATTCGGCGCAAGCCTGAGCGGCAAAAAAGGGCGCGCCATGCGAGGTGACGCGCCCTCCTTCGGCGGCGGGAACGGGCGGAGGCTATGCCCATTCCAGCCGCGAAGTGTCGTCGGCGTCGGCCAGGCCGATGAGCTGGTCGAGCCGATCAAGATACGGGGTGATCCCCTCCTCCTCCGCACGGCGCCGGACGGCCGGGTTGGCAAGCCGCACGCGGACGGCATCTATGGGTATTTCGCCGATGCTGTCCGGCGCCAGTCCGAGGCTCTCAAGCAGGACAGCGGCGTTGCCCGAGGCGAGATCGAGTTCGAGGCCCCGATCGGAGGTGAGAGCGACCCGCATGGCGATCGTTGCTGCCCCCTCGTCCCGCCATACGCTGACCCGGCGGCATCGGAACTGGGCCTCTTCGACGACGCTGATGACGTCCGCGTCGAAGTCGAAAATCCTCGCGATCGCGGCCAGCGCGAGTGGGCAGACGCGTGCTTCGAAGTGATAGGAAAGATACTCGTCCTCGGGCGCGTCGGGGTCGAGCAGAACGGCTCTGCAGCGGGCGCTTTCCTCGCGAAGGAAAGTCCGGAAGGCGGCGAGTTGCCGGGCGTTGATGGTGGCTCGCGGACCCGGCTGGTCATCGGCCGCCGTCGCGATACGGAACGTGATGGACATCTCGTCCTCCCTTGTTGAACCGCAGCCGATCCTCCCCCTCTCCTTTTCCGCCAGCGGCGGGATGCCGGAGCGAGCGCGCAGGCGCTCAGTCTCGCGGCGCGAAGGGGCTCGATGCCCCTGAGCGCCGCTTGTCGACGCAAGAAAGGAAGAGAGGCCCCGGCTTACGCCGGAGCCTCTCGGACAAGCGCCTCAGGCGGCGCGTTGGCCCCGCTGCTGGGTGAGGCGGACGATGTGCAGCGGAACACCCGCCTGCCGCAGCTTCTGGGCGAGATTCTGCTGGATGCCCGAGCCTTCGCAGATGACCGCTTCGACCGGCTTGAGGTTGAGGATGCGGTCGTTGCGGACGAAGGCGGCGCGGTTGCCCTGGCTGCGATCGAGGCGGAACTGGATTACCTTTACGCCGCGCGAGGCGGCCCATGCGTGCGCCACGGCATCGCACCCCTTGGCCTGCGCGGTCGTCGCGAGGATCATCTCCGGGATGCGCGCCTTGATGCTGTCGAGACCCTTCCAGAGCAGGTCGCCGTCTTCCCAGACCTGACCGCCCGAGAAGGCCACCACAGGTCCTTCGGGCGCGAACTGTTCGCGGCGCTCGCGGGCGCGTGAGGCGAGATAGTCGCGGGCGTCGATCATCGATGCGTTGAGCGCGCTCGACACCCTGCTTCCCCGGACCGGCGAGAAGGGCTTGCCGGTTTCGACGCGATATACTTCGGCGGCGTGGTCGCGCATGCATTCCATCGCTTCCCGGCAACCTTGCAGCGTCTGACACAGGAGCTGCGTGTCCTCCAGTTCGGTCGCGTAGATCTCGGAGGGGTCGTAGGCGCGGGCGAGGTCGCCGAGCTTCTTGGCCGCGTCGTCCTCCCGGCCCTCGATCCGCTTCGCCACGACGTGGAAGCTGTTCGCGAAACCCCAGGCGAGATCGGTCGCGAAGGCCTCCATGCGCGTGTCGCGCAGCACATCGAACATCGTCTGCATCATCATCTCGACGGCGGCCCGGACTTGCTCGGGGTCGGGCATGTCCAGCGCTTCCGGCGCCTCGACGATGCTGAGCTTGGCCATCTCGCTATGCTCGATGAAAGCGCCTTCGTAGGTCTGGGTCAGGTCCTCGTTTTCGCGCGCGGCGGCAATGTGGCTGGCGAGGTCGGCGAAGTTGGTGAAACTGGTCTGCATGATAGCCTCCTTGGAATCTCATCCATTCGATGAGGCTTCTCATTCGACGTGCGGCGGTCGTGCCGGTCAGGGACGTTAACCGGGAAGCCGGCGCCAGTCGGATCCCGGTTAACGCCGCGAAGCGGGGAGCGGGGGAGCCGATTTTCTCGGGCCCGGAGCGCAGCGCAGGGTGCGTGAAAATTGGGGGAACCGCTCATCCTTGACGGGCTCGGATCCCCGCACGTCACAACTAGGAATTCAGAGAGAGAGATTTTTTGGTCACCACCTCTCCTCACGCTCCCCGCAAGGTGATCGTCACCCGTAAGGGCGGAGACCCGGCGGAGACGGGGCTCCGGGAGCGACAGCGAGTAGAGCGCCGGTCCCGCCCGCAGGGTGGGATGCGTCGAACCATTGGCGGTTGATGACAGCGCGACGACGGCAGGTCGCAGGCGGCGGGCAAATCTGGCAAGCAGCGTCTTTGACGAACCTGCGGAGTGCGCGTGAAGGCCCTGATCCAGGCAAATTATGAGGAGCGATTGTCGCGCTATGCGACGCTGCTGCACGGAACCGAGCCACCGGGCCTGGCCGCCAAGCTCGGCGTCTATGCGCAGCTGCTGCGCCAGCATGAGAACCATGGCGATCGCCTCTGGAAGATCGAGCCGATCCTCTACCCATTGATGCTGTCGGCCGAGACCGACCTCCACCTGGCCGTCGCGCGGCTGCTCGAGGATCCCCGCCGGGCGGAGGGCAGCATCTTTGCGTTTCTGGAGTTCTGCCGGAAGAACCGGGAAAACATCACCTGGAAGGCGGGCACACCACCCGCCGATGTGCTCGACGCGCAGGTCGCGGCGCTCGAGAGTCATCGGCCGACGATCGCGGCGATCATGGGCCGCCGGGACCGGTTCTTCGCGCACCTGGACAAGAAGTATTTCCTCGATCCGGGGCGAATCTACGAGGATTATCCGCTTGAAGGGTCTGCGGTTATCGCGCTCGCCAATGCTGTGATCGCCGTGATCTCGGAGCACCAGTGGAAGCTCAGGGAGCACGCCAATTTCCATTTCGCCGAGTTCTTCGAGATCGGTGTCGACAACATGGTGCGCAATCTCGAGGCGGGCCGCCGCCAAAACTACCCGGGCCAGCTCGACTGACATCGATCGATCGATTGTCGGTCCGCCGGCGGCACGAAAAATGCTATACGGAGTCGGGGCGCAGGATCACGATGCATGGAGAGCGTCATGAGATTGGCGATGGACGAGGCCATGATCCGGGACGCCGCGGAGGCACTCGCCGCGCGGTTCAAGGATCTGCTGGTCGACGGCTTGGCGCGCAGCTTCACCCTGTCGCGCGACGAGGTGGTGCTGGCGCTGGGTTTCACGCAGAGCGTGGCCGACCTGCTGACGCCGACGATCCCGGCGCCGGCGATGCGGCTTCCGGCCTGAACACAGGCGGACAGAGCGGCGCGTGAGCGCCGCTCCGTTGCGCTTCAGAAGAAGTCGATCTTGTCGGCGATGATCTCGCAGCCGTAGCGCGTCACGCCGTCGCGGTCCTCCCAGCTCGAATAATGCAGGCGGCCGGTGATCGCGACCACGTTGCCCTTCTCCCGGATCGCGGCGGCACGGCCGAGACCGTTGAAGCAGGTGATCTTGTGAAACTCGGTTTCCTTGGCGGTGTAGCCGGTGGCCTCGTCGACATAGGTCTTGCCGTCCCTGAGCTTCACGCGATCGGTCGCGACGATGAGGGTGGTGACGGTGCCGCGCGTCTCGGGGTCCTTGGCGACCCGGCCGGTGATGTTGACGTTGTTCATGGGACTGCTCCTTCCGATGCTGCGGCGGCCTTTCCGCCGGTGACACCGAAGAGCGGCGTGCGGGCGCGGCCGACACCGGAGCGCGAAGCGCGGAGGGAAACCCCGGGAGCGAGCTGGCGCGGGCAGCCGCGTAGCGGCAACACGGGCGAGCGGATGGGGTTGTGGGACGCGGCCGTCTCGCCGCAGGTGTCAGGAACCGGCGACGGAAAGGCGCTGGCACCAAAGGATGACGGGGACCCACCACGTCGATGCGGGGCCGATCGGCGATTGACCGGCAAATGCAGCGTCATCTCATTGGACGCGTCTGGCGGCGCAATGGGTCAGGAGGTCCGCTTAACCTGGGCGATCTTGCCAGCGTCGTAGGCGGCAAGCCAACGCGTGCGAATGGTCTCGTAGAGGCTGGCCGGGAGCACGCCGTATGCGACGTCGCCGGCCGGATCGCCGGGCGCTGGACGCAGGTCGGGGCCGGGCCATTGGAAGTGGTTGAGTTCGGTGAGGATCACCCATGATCGCTCGTCGTCGAGGCCAAGGCGCGCCTTCGTGGCCGCCGGGATCTCCACCGCGAGTTTAGGGTCAGCCGGGGGCGTGTGCGTCACCGGAAGGACGGTGACCATTCTTGCGCCGGCCTTGGTGGTTGCGGTCAGGAGGATGGCGCAGGGGCGGTCCTTGCTGCCCTCTTCGTGGCCGGCCTTGGCTTCGTGGCTCCAGAGATAGGCGTAGCGGATGACGAGGCCTGGAACCGGTTCAGGTATTTTCACGCGTCAGGACTCGACCTCGTTATCGAACGCGGCTGCCTCGGCAGGCGCTCGCGCGGCGCGCACGCCCTCGGCAATCTCGTCCGGGATGTTGTCGAGCGTGTAGACCTGACGATCACGGCTCTTGAGCCGCTGATATTCGGCATGCGACAGAAGCACGAGGCTTTCATGCCCATGATGGGTGATGGTCAGCGGGCTCTCGAGGGCCTGGCGGCTGAAGCGGCCGAAGGATTTCGAGACCTCGACGGAACTGGCGGTCTGGGGCATGGCGATTCTCCTGCCCGGAATATACGGAGTTTCCGGATAAATTCAAGGACGGCGGCTGACTATCGGGCAGGTCGCGTCCAGAGCGAGAGGTTCCCTCTGGCGCCTTGCCAGTCCTGGCCTTGGCGCGAGAAGCCCGCCCGGCTCAGCTTCCCGTGCATCCTGGGATTGTCGGTCGTGGCGAAGCAGGCTTTGGTGAGCGGATCGGCCACGGCGCGAACGAGGCGCTCCCCGAGGCCCTGCCCTTCCATGTCCTTTGCCACGACGATGTAGCCAAGTTCCGGGGCATCCTCATAGCCATCGATTGCCACGCCGGCCTCGGCGAACTTCTTGCAACGGTAGTTTGTGGACGGGTCTTTGAGGACGCCGGCACCGACGATGCGATTGGTTCCGGGCTCGCGAAGCAGTTCCACGCGGTGGCTTCGGCCGAGCCGCGGCAGGATACGTTCGATCGTGTCGGGGATCGCCCCGCCGTCTTTCACAAGCGCTGCAAGCGCTCGTTGATCGTCCCGCCCGAGGTCGGTGAAGCGGCCGGTCCAGGAAACGGGTTGATCATCGGCCGCCATCGGCACTCCTTGCTGACCGCGTGTCCGCGGCTTCCCGGATTCTACCGAAGATCGGTGTCCGGCCTATAGCCGGAAACAGAAAAAAGGGCCCGCTTCGCCGGGGGGAGCGAAGCGAGCCCTGGTGATCCGTGCGCCCGATGAGGCGCACGGCGTGAGGTCAGTCGGCCATCTCGGGCTGGCGGCGGCGACGGCCGCCGGAAGCGGGCTCGCCACCGGAGGCGGGCTCTCCGCCGAACGCGCCATCGGCCGAGGATTCGCCGAGCCCGTCCGTGCCTGCCGGCGCCGCCGGCTCGCCCGCGCCCGGCAGCGGCGGCAGGCCGTCGTCGGCCGCGACCGTGTCGGTGGGCGCATCGCGGCGGCGCGTCGGACGCGACCAGACGATGTTGTAGGAGCCGTCCTCCTGGCGGAAGGCCGAGATGTAGAGCGGCTTGTCGAGGCTCGGATCCTCGATCTTGCCGTTGAGGAAGGTCTCGCCGGTCGAGTTGGACGAGAGTTCGAACAGCGCGCCGACCTGAACCCACTGGCGGGCAGCCGAGAGCGCGAGGATCTCGAACTTGGGCGCGCGGGGATTGGCGGAGTGGACGGTGCGCAGCGCGATCACGATCGCGATGGTCAGCGTCGAGATCTTGCCGGTGTAGGTGCCGCTGGCGTTCTGGGTGATGGTGCCGATGTTCATGGGTGGTCTCCTGAGAAAGTTCGCTCGAACCCCTTGTCCGAACACCTTCTCTGACCCCCTCCTCTCCTCGGCCGTTCGGCCGAGTAAGGCGCGTCAGCGCCGCTCCGACAAGCGCCACTTCGGCGCCGTCGGGATCGTGTCACTGACCGAGTGGAACGGGAGTCAGGACTTTCGCGCGAGCGAAGGACGCCAAAGGGCGATGATGTCCTGCATCTCCTCGGCAAAGCCCAAGCTATCGATGTAGACGGCGCCGCGGTCGTTCTGCCCGAGGAAGCCGATAACGCTGGTGATGTCGTTGGCGATGGCGATATCGAGGCCGAAGAGATCGGCAATCTCGAAATGGCCGAGATCGGGGCCATTCCACCAAGCCATCAGGAAGTTCGCGACGCGGCGCGCCTGGCCGGTGTCGCTCATCGCGATCGGGATCAGGCGCGTCAGCGCCGCGCGCGCGGAATCATAGTCGGTCTGGATCGAAGTCATCGGCGGGCTCCCGGATGACAAGCTATCGGGATGCGTGCGCTGCGCAAAGGACTTCCCGCTGCCCTCAGAGACGCAGCGGCGCTGGCATCGCCAGCCATTCGGGCTGATCGTCCGCGATCGGAAGGTCGAACTTCGCGGCCTCGGTCTCGCTGAACACGGTCGCCCGCGCAAGGCTGCCGAAGCCGTCCTCATTGTTCCAGAAGCTGAGGCCGGGTTCGCCGTTGCGCGTGGCAAGGACAAAACCGTCCGCGCCTTCGTCGCTCGCCCGGGCGATGGCACGATCGAGCATCAGCGAGGTGTGGCCATATTCGATCGTGTCGGCGGTTATCGCGACATAGCCGCCGCCAAACTCGCCGGCGCGCAGCCTGTCGCAATCCGACGCCCACTCGAAACCGAACGGCAATGCCGACGGGGCGCAGCGCTGGATGAGCTTGGCCGCGGTCTCCACGCCGAACTGCTCGCCCGATAAGAAGACCACGACCACGCCGTCCGCATCGGGCCCGGCGAAGTCGATGTCGAAATCTAGGCTCGGATAATTTTCGTCCCGGAAGAGGTCGAGCAGCCCGTCGAACGGGCTCTCCGGCGTGCGCGGGAAGAGCGCGGCGAAGTCCGCGCCCAGGTCGCGATAGTGGGCCTCGAGCACGTCGAGGCCTATCTCGGCATCGTCGATCATCTCGATCGCGCCGACGACGCGGTGAAGAAGATCGGCCTCAGCGCTGGTGACCGCAATGCCGAACGCGGCCTTGGTATAGCTATTGGACATGACGGCCTCCGTGGCTGGCGGGGTTGTCGGCATCGACACCGCGGACGACGAGCGGCGGCACGGTGAATTCGGCAGTATCGAAATGCGCGAGGACGGCCTCGAACGAGCCGAGCATCTCGATCTTGCTTCGGCTGATGACGACCTCGTCATCCTCGGTGACCGCGTAGGACGTGATGCGCTCGTCGCCGGTCGAAACGACGCGTTCAGGTCCCCACTGGCCGGAATAGCCGCCGCACCATCGAACGAAGGGCAATCGATGGGAAAGGCACCAGCTTTCGAGATCGTCGAAGCTGCCGCCGGCCACCTCATGGGCGAAGAGGCTGAGCGGCTCACCCGCGACATGATGATGCGCTTCGAAAGGCTCGCCGTCCCATTCGATGGCGAGTCGCTCGCTTGCGATGATGTCGACCAGCTCGTCGAACTCGGCGGCGTTGAGCGTGCCTCCGACGATGATCGAGGCGGATACGCGATCGGCCATATGGACCTCCTTCGGTTGTGCGCGCCTCGGCGCGCATGAATTGACCGGCACGCGCTCGGCCGCCCCGCCCGGGACGGACGCATGCTGCCCGGCCTCGGTTGCGGAGCATTGCGGCTTATCCGCCGCTGCGCCGCATCCGGTGCTGGACGTGGCGGGCTGCGCCTTCGGCGCTGCTGATCGCCTTGCCGGCGGCCGACGCCGCCTGGCGGGCGCCAGCCTGGCGGAGAAGAGTCCGCGCTTCGCGCAGTCGTTCGACCGCGATGGCGATGGCCTGCCCGTGCTCGGGCGTGGCCGGGGTGATCCGGCGCATATCATTCCTCCGAAAGGGATGGAGCGGCGCGCGAGGCACCTAATCGTCTTCGGGCAGCATGATCGTCATGACCCGTGTCGTGACATCGGGGTCGCCCGGATCCTCGGAGCCCCATTCGAGCGAGCGATCATAATAGTCGATCGCAAAGCGGATCGCCCTGCCCCTGAACAGGACCTCGCCGCGGCGGCGTTCATCGCGCTCGTCGGCCGCGAAGGCGCACCGGTCGATCGCCATCAGCAATTCGCCATGGGCGCGCAGCGTCGCGTCGGGGTCTGAGCCTTCGGCGAGCGCCGCTGCGCAAGCGGCGGTGATGACGATCCGCGCCGCCGGATCGAGACCTTGCCGGACGCGATCGTTGAGCGTGGCGATGCGGGAGAGCTGGTCTGTCATTCTGCCTCCATCAGGCCGGCATTGAAGGTCGCGATCCAGGCTTCCATCGTCGGACGCTCTGAGACCGGCACGAGGCTGGCCGCGTCCTGGAAACGGATCAGGTTGGTCGGGGCGTCGCGGCGGATCGCCGCGATCTCGGCCTCGGGAAGGAGCCGCTCCGCCCGGATAAAGTCGGTAATCTTGCCCGGCTTGGTCTTGGTCGAGCGGCGCCACAGGCCTTCGACGGACCGGAGCCGGGGCTCGGCTCGGGCCTCGATCAGGACAATCAGGCGCAGGCACCAGGAGGGAAGCGCGCGAACCTTGTCAGGCCGGATCGCTCCGCAAAAGAAGCAGCTTGATTTGGGAGGCACCGGCAGGCCGGCCGAGACGATGCGCGCCACGCAGCGATCGCGGGTCCAGCCCCATTCGCGCAGCGGATAGCGGCACTCGAACAGGGGGTCGTCGATGGCGGAGGCGTGCGCGTAGCGACGACTGTCGGCGGGCGACGCATCGTAGCCGATCAGGCGAACGACCTTCTGACCGCGAGACCAGGCGGTCTGCGCCGGCGCCCAGTCGCGAAGGTAGGCATCCTGCGGCGCGACCTTCCATTTGAGGCTGCATTAGGTCTGGATCGACCTGTCTTATTGGCCTCGCAAAGCTCGCATTTCCGTCGTTCCTTCACCCTCTCCCCTTGCATGACGCCCGATTAGGGCGTGACCGCCTTCAGGCAGCAGAGGGATCGGGCGCTTCGGCGTTGGTGCGGATCGGAACGGGCCGGCGCATCCGATCGAGTTCCTGCACGAGCTGCGCGTTGCGGCGTTCGAGCCGTTCCGCCCGCTGCTCGGCTTCGACAGCGCGCTTCAGCAGGCTGGCATTATGTGTCGCAAGGGCGATGTTCCTGGCTTCCGCATCGCGAAGAGCAGAGCGTGTGCGATCAGCCTCGCCTGCGGCCGTTTCAGTGGCCGCCTCACGCTGCGACTGAAGCTCACGCAGGGCGTCGAGAACGCCGGCATGGTGGGTATAGATGATGTTGCGGCCGACCCCGGCTGCTCGTGCGAGCCCGGCGACCGTTGGCGCGGTGGACGCGTTATTAGCGAGGACGCCAAGGGCTTCGCGCAGGCGTGCATCGGTGTTCGCCCGCCGACGGGCCTGTGGGGTGGACAGATCAGTCTCGGACGCCATCGGCATTTCCTTTGTCGAGCTGGGCCAAGATGCGGAGAGATTCCTGGATGCGTGCTTCGGCAAGCGCGCGGCTCTCGGCATCGAGGTCATCGCGCTGGGTCAGCACGGTGTTACGTTTAAGGCGCGCCTCCCAGACCGGCCTATGCCGGTCAGTCACGGCGAAGTTGGCGCAACTTGAGCAGGTGCTTTGCGTGCGAAGCCCTGGGTTCGGCTCGCGCTCGCCGCCGAGGCAAGCGGATGTCTCCCGGCGGTAAAGGCAATAGCCCCAGTCGCAGACGCCGAGGCGCATATCCGTTTCGGCGAGGATTTCGGTAATATAGGCATCGACATCGCCCGATCCCGTGCGCCCGCGGAACGGCGATCGCTCGGAGAGCATGACGCCCGCCTTCCCCGCAACGTGCGGAGCCAGGAGCAGGTCTTCCAGCGCCTTGCGGGTTTCTTCGGCGGCCTGCTCGTCGATCAACTCGGCAAGCTCGAAGTCGGTGCCGACATAGGCCCGGTCGGTCATCGCGCGGTGGACATGCCCGAGATGGCGTTGCAGCGCCGTCAGGCCAGTGCGGTCGCGCCGCCCGATGAACCGCGAGAACGTCTTGCGCCCCTGATAGGTGGTCAGGCGCCAGGTGCCGCCTTGGTGGTCCGGCAAGGCGAGGAACGGCGCAAGCCGCTCGTTCAAGCGGACATTGACCATGGGTGACCGCAGTCGGGCGACGGGCATCATCGTCGGGAGCGGTGATCGTCCCCGACCGAGCTGGTGGAGCCAGAGATTCTTCTCGCCGCTGAGTTCGCGGAGCGGAGCGGAGAGACGCTCGAGTATGTGGATTGCGCGCTGGACCGGCTCGGGCGCGAGCCAACGGTGGAGGTCGCCATGTTCCGTCAGCGACGTCTTCGTGATCGTGCCGACCAGATAGACGTGTTCCTCGCCGTCTTCGTCGGTCGCGCGCCGTTCGAGGCAGCCCTCTTCAAGCCTGAGTATCTCGGAGGCGCGCGCGCCAACAAGATAGGCGATGACGGTGAAGCAGGCATCGCCAAGCCGGTCGAGCATGAACGCCAGGCGGCGCAGTGGCCATTCCGGATTCGGATACCGATCGGCGCAGGGACATGGCTCGGCCAGCATCGCGCGTCTGATATGCCAGTGGAGCATTCGTCCCTGGTGCCGTGGTCGGAGCCGTTCATACAGGTCTGCGAGACGGTCGCGCAGGGCGATTATCTGGTCCGCCGGATCGCCGAGCAACTCGATTGCCCCGCTGATCAGCGGCACGGCGATCTCGTCAGGGGTATAGGGATGACCGCCATAAGGCTTCCAGTGCCGCTTCCCGACCGAGGCGGCGCGAGGCGGTGCCGTCGGCGGCGCGTCGTCCAGCTTGTCGCGCTGCATATGGAAGGTGCGGATCGTGCCGAGATGGCCTTCGGCGGTGCTGAGCGAGAGCAACGCGCCGTTCCTGCCCGGGCGCGCGCGCAGCATCGCCACGAAGCGACCCACGGTGTCCTGATCGAGATCCCTGAAGCGTCGGACGTTTTCCGCCGCCATCCATCGGGCAAGGAAGCGGATATGACTGAAGTGGCCGCGGATCGTTTCCTTTCGGAGCGGCATCCGGCCTTCGGGTGGATCGTGCCGCAGCGAGAGCAGGAACAGTTCGGCCGCGTGCCGGAGCGGCGTCCACTGATCGTCGCTGAACCGGCTTCCGTCCGGCATTTCGAACCCCCAGTTGAACGTCATCGCGGCGGGCACGCCTTCGTTCCCGAGCAATGGAGCCGGAACCTGGGTGAACCTGGATGTCGGGACGGAGGCCATGAGGCTATTCCAGATCCGGCAGCGAAGGCAGGGCGCACATGAGCCGTTCGGCGTCTGGCATCATCTCGGGCGGGAATGCCGGTAGCAGGTCTTGCGTCAGCACCTGAAGGCTGGGCGCGTAAAAGAGGCCGAACCGGATCGGGTCGATCCGCTCCCGCGCAGCTTCAAGATGCCAGGTGGCCTGGACGATCCGCGCGAGATGATCCGGGTCGATCGGGACGATCAGGCCCGGACAGGCAAGGCAGCCTCCCAGTTTCGGGCACACGCGACCAGGATGGGCATGTCCGCTGTCAGTCGGGCGAAGGCAGTCGTGGCCGAACAGCGCCGTCACCGGCGCGCCGGTATCCGCGCCTCTATGTTGCGAGCGATCCGAGATTGTCTCGCCGCGGACCCATGTGATCATCAGCGCCTGAAGTCGGGCGATCGTATCGCGTTCGAGGCGGCGAACGGCATCGCCGTCGACGTAGATATCTGTGGTGGCGACACTCGTATGATTAAGGACCGCCTTGGCCGCCATGATGTCGCCCTGCGATGCAGTATAATGGGCGCTTGCCATGCTGCTGCGGAACAGCTTGGGCGAGAAGTTGGGAAGCAGCGCACGAGGCTTTTCGGGATGCGCTTCGTTCCACGAGGCAATTGCAGCGTTCTGGCGCTCGTAGAAGCGCAACATTGCCGATCGCAACGTGGCCTGCACGATATGGCCGGCGTGATGATCACGCTCGAGGCGGCCAGTCGTCATGAGGAAGCGATGCAGGAACAGCCGATCGCGCCTGGACGGTTCCACATGCGGCAACAACGGCGCCGTCATCGCAAGGAGCTTTTCTATCAGGCGAGGCGCCGCATAGGGCCGGCGATTGTCGAATGACCGCCGTTGCATGCGTTTCACCTTACCGCCGGCGCGGGGTTTCACCCACTCTACCATGACGCGATGCCGCTCGAGCGGATGGGGCACCAGGCAGTCGCGCTTGATCTGGCGCAGCGGACCGGCATTTGCCGCCGTCTGGATCAGCAGCACGATATAGAACGCAACCAGCGTGTCGGTCGTGAGGTGGAGATAGCTTTCCAGCTCACGGAACCCGCCTGCGTCGGCGATCCGCTGCCGATCGGGCTTGTTAAGGTCCGAGCCTCGGGCGGGCGGCATGACGCCGTGGCCGAGGCGGTGGAGCTTCCATATCCAGCGATCCCGTTCGGCGGTCCGGCCACCACGGAGCGGCAAGTTCGGAAGAGCGACGATGGTTTGCCCGTGCTGGAACCTGTCCCAGGCAGTGTCGATCTCGGCATAGCAGACTGCCAGCAGGGCACGCATTGCGGAGGTCGTCAGCCTGTCTTGCGGTAGCCGCTGGACGCCGGCGAGCGGGATCGCATTGTTGGGAACGGCGAAGCCCGGTGCGAACAAGCCGGGATTGTCCGCGATCGCGCGCTTAAGGACCGGCCGGATCATACCGAGCTGACCGGATTGTGACTGGACGCCGCGCCTGCGCCCGTTGGTGGGCTTCGCCAGCCATGTAATGAACCGGCGGATCGTCGCCGTATCGAGATCGACCGCGCGCCTGACACGCCCATCTTCGCACAGGAACCTGCCGAACACGCGGAGCGCGAACCAGCGTGAGGTGCGGGTGGCGGCGCTGGACGCCACATCATGATCGCGGAAGGCGCGCGAGATAGCTGCGCTGATGTCGTCCGGCATTCCGAGCAGCGCCGGGTCAAACCGTTGAACGATCCTGCCCCATTCGTCGCGGAACTGGATTTCGGCGAGCTCCGCCGGATGGTCCGTCGGCGTCGGTTCGAGCCGAAGCGTCCGATCGAGGCGGTTCCTAACCATCGGCCGGGATCAGCTCGCCATAGAGATAGGCGAGGCTTTCGCTCAGGTCGCGCTCGTGCAGTTCGACACAGCGCAGATAGATCGCGGTCGTCGTGATCGAAGCGTGGCCGAGCAGCACCTGCACGACCTTGAGCGGGTTGAGGTCGGGATTGGTGCGGGCCTGGACCTGGAGACGGGCCAGCATCGCCATCGCAAAGGTGTGCCGGAGCCAGTGCAGTGTGCCCTGCAGCCCGGAAGCGGCAAACGCTTCGGCAAGCTGCGCCGTCAGGAGCTTGCGCCTCATCGCCCGTCCATGCTCGTTCAGCAGGAGATTGGACGGCGCGCGATAGCGCCGGTCGGAACGGCGGATACGGCGGACGATCCGGGCGCGTTCCTCGCCGATATACCAGTGTGTGTGATCGAGCAGCCGAAGCGGCGGATAGACCGTCCTCGGCCGATCGCCCTTGGTGATATGCAGCGGCACGCCGACTAGCGGATCGCGGTCGAGGTCGAGCGGCCAGCTATCCGGGATCTGTTCGACGGCGAGCGCTGAAAGTTCCTTGCGGCGCAGACCCGCCCCGAGCGCCCATTGCGCGGCTAGTCGGGCGGTGGGCCTCAGATGCGCAAACAGCCGCGCCAGTTCATCGGCGCGCAGTGGCCGTGGCAGCTTTTCGGGGCGCGAGACGGTCAGCTCATTGACCTGGCGCCGCTGCAAGCCCGGGCGATAGGCGCCGTCGAGCATCAGCGTCATCTTCTGAGTCAACCGGCACGGGCAGTGGTCGATCAGCCCCTTATCGAACGCCCAGCCATAGAAGCGGCAGACGGTCGAGACACGCGCATTGATCGTGGTCCGGGCATAGGGCCGCCCGGTATGCGTGCTGGGATTCTCCAGCATCCGGTTGCGATAGGCAGCGATGACCCGTTCGTCGGCTTCGCGCCATTCGATCCCCGATTGTTCGAGCGAGTCGAACCAATCGTGGAGATGCTCGCCGTAGGTCCGCACAGTTTCCGTAGCGTGGGCGCGGCCGCTTAGCTCTGCATGCTCCATGAGCCAGACGAAGGCCGGCTCGATGATCGCCATGTCGGCGTCGAACAGAATCGGGAAGCCAGCGGGGACATTGGGCACGCCAGAGGCAGCCCGAATCACTGATACCACGGGCCATCTCCCTCGCCCGCACAGGTGCGATTTCGAAAGTAAAGCAACATGCTCGATTTGGCCGAAGCATTTCGATGGAATGGGCGCTTTCCTCGCCATGCCGAAGGGTGTCGCTGCGACCAGCTACCCCAAGCACTCACCGTGCCTGCTGACACCTGGCGCCCGCCTTGATATGAGTGAACGAGGATCGAGGGGGGGAAGCGGTGGCGCGTCGGGTATTCTTTAGCTTTCACTATGACCGTGACGTTCGACGGGTCGTGCAAGTCCGCAATTCCTGGGTGGTTCGTCCAGGTGGCGAAGCGCAGCCTTTCTATGACAAGGCAGAGTTCGAAGAGGCAAAAAGACGCACGGGCGGCATAGAAAAATGGATCGAGGAGCAGCTCAAAGGCACGTCCGTGACGGTGGTGCTGTTTGGCGCGGAGACGTATGACCGCGAATGGGTCCGGCACGAGATCAAGAGAAGCTACGAGCTTGGGAAAGGTCTATTGGCCATCGACATCCATAGCGTAAAAGATCCGCAACTCGGGACTGATCGACAGGGGACCAACCCTCTCAGCTATTTTACAATAAAGCAGAATGGTCGAGATATTCCGCTGTCGAACCTATACGGGACGTATGATTGGGTTCGGGATAACGGCTATGCCAACATGCCGGCTTGGATCGAAACTGCAGCAAAAGCGGCCGGTCGCTGACATCAATGAGTATTTATGAACTGGCCATACTTGGCGCCGCAACGCCAGAGGAGCGCGCGACACTGACAGCGACGCTCACCGATATCGTTTCCGACTTTGGATTGACGTTGGGGGACGATATAGTTGTGCATAATGCGGAATCGCTGGGTGGGCGGCACAAGCCAGCAGCATTCGCAGGTGCATATTTTGGAGGAAATGCCCAACAAGATCTCGAAGCGGCCCAGGACCTGATCCGAGCGAGCGCGCCCATCATTCCCACGATTGCCGCTGGCGCAGACTTCAATGCTCAGATCCCCCAGTGTCTCCAGCCCATCAATGGGCTAACGCGGCGCGCTGACGATCCAAATATGACTGAACTCGCGTCGGCAATGCTGGAATGTGTGGGTTTGCTTCGTCGACAGCGACGGGTTTTTGTGAGCTATCGGCGCGTGGAATCCCGAGCAGCTGCGTTGCAACTTCACGATCTCCTTGCGTCCCGCGGATTCGACGTATTCTTGGATACGCACGACATTAGGCCCGGCGATCCGTTCCAAGATGTGCTTTGGCATAGGCTCGTCGATTCTGATGTTATGGTTATGCTCGACACGCCTACCTATTTCGATAGCCGCTGGACTCGACAGGAAATAGGAAGAGCACGCGCGAAAGAGATTCAGGTCCTTCGTGTAATTTGGCCTGAGCATACGCCAAACAAGCTGACCGATCTTGCAGAGACTATATATCTTGACCCAAAGGAACTCGAAGGGCCGGATGGCCCAATAGTAGCCCAAACGGCAGATACAATCGTCCTGGAGGTCGAGCGGCTAAGAAGCCGCAGCATCGCATCTCGATATATGTCGATTACCGGCAAGCTTCGCGCCGACGTCGAAAAAATTGGTGCGTCAGTGGAAGGCGTCGGTGCACATCGGGCCGTCGCCGTGCGGTTGCTGGACGGCGAAAAGATCTGGGCATATCCGATCGTCGGAATCCCCACGGCTGAAATTTTGAACGACGTGGCCGATAAGGCGCGACGAGCGGAACAGCAGGAGATACCGGTACTGGTCTACGATCATATCGGCATCCGTGATGCATGGAATGCTCATCTCCGATGGCTTGGGGATCATATTCGCGCGGTCCGTACGATTAAAGTTTCCGAAGCCGGATGGGCTCTTGCGGCATGGGAGAATTGACCATGACTGAGGCCATTTTTCTTTCGGCGGGCGTGCCAGATCCGAAGCGAGGCCCACAATATGCAGCGACTGCTGACACCGTCGCGATTACAGCCGCAGTCTCCGCTTTGGTGCACGTCACACTTGGTCGCAGACTTCTTGTCTGGGGTGGTCAACCCGCAATCACACCGATGATCTGGGTGGTCTCGCAAGACATCGGAATAAATTACGGACACTGGGTCCGGCTCTACCAGTCTCGCCATTTCAAGGATGAGTATCCCGAGGACAATGAGCGGTTCAACAACGTGGTTTATACGGAAGAGATCGAAAGGGATCGGGAAAAGAGCTTGCTGAACATGCGTGAACGCATGTTTTCCGAACACAAGTTCAAAGCAGCAGTTTTTATTGGAGGCATGGGAGGAATTATACAAGAATATGAGATGTTTCGACGCCTGCAACCCGAGGCTGCAGTGATACCGGTAATCTCCACGGGCGGCGCGACGCTTGACGTAGGAGCGCAAGTTGAGTCTTTAGCGCCCGACCTAACGGAAGACCGGGACTATGTTGCGTTATTTCACCGCCACCTTGACGTTTCCGTCCGAGAGGAGCGCTTCGAAAGCCCGGCCCTCCAACCAGCTGTCGTTGAGGAGCGATTTTGGCAGCCCCCTGCCACTGCTTAAACGGGGTGGGAACTCATCATTCGCCAGCAAGCCATTCGCTAAGCTCCGTAGCTGTGTTCCTTTTCTCGTCGAGAACCATCCAGACACGCTTTTGATGACCCTGTAGATCCCCCCAGACAATGCGGCGGTATAATCCCAGATACTCCCACGACGCCCACGCTTGCTCATGCGAACTGTCGGATGCTGGGAACAGCGCGATCTTCGTCAGCCCTTTATAACCATCGGCCACGCCCAACTCCCAGAGCACCCAACGGCTGTCCTTGCTATTCTTGCTTGCTAAAAGGACAAAGCGCTTGGTCTGGCGAATACGGCTCTTTAGCAGCTCCGCCGTTTCCTCCGTCGTGTATGGGGGCATTTCCGGGTCGATTTCATCAACATAGACCCTGGCTCCGTGCCCTTCCAACACACGAATAGCGCCAACGACCAGATCATCATCTTTGCTCGAGTGCGAAAGAAATGTGGTGCCTGAGAGGCTACGGGAAGCAGCAGATTTTCTGAGGCTTGCCTGTTCGCTAACATTTAACTTATCAGCGAAATTCCGAAGCTCGGATTTTGTAATGTATTCGATCATAATCGAAACTCTGTTATCGGATATAGACCGAACTCACGGAGCTACCTCAGTTCTTTGAGCGGATCGCTATCGCGTCCTCAATCCAGCTCTCGATTCCGTTCTTGATCGAATCATAGACTGCCTTGCTATCTGTGCCGGAAGGGGTGACCAGCTTCGCTATAGACGATAGCTTTTTCCCGGTATTTCCATAGCCCACTTCGTCAAACGGATTGCTACCAGCCGTGCACGAATTCCCGTCGTGGCCGAGAAGTTTGTTTATCCGAATACCGACCACTCCTTTGCCGGCATCCCAGCCTTTAACGATCTCGCGGATTACCCAAGGCCGGTTCGCTGTTTCAGAGCCGACAAGCACCACCACACAGCTCTTGCCGTACATGTTGTCATCGATCCATTTTTCGATGGAGGCCTTGCCCTTCCGCTTGACCTCTTCCCACGCATTCGCGGTGCAAAGAGTCTGCCCTTCAAGAGCACCGATGTTACGCACTTGCTGGGTGCGCCAAAAATCGTTCGCGAAGTGAAAACTGAAGAAAACGCGCCGCGCCATAAGGCCCCCTTTTGTTCTCCGGTCTTCTACAAGCCCAGCCTTTGTTTCGCCAGTGAAATCGATCCTGAAATGATCTGCTCGCGAATGAAGTGCGGTAATTGAGTCCAAGCGGATTCATCCGGCAATCAGGCGTCGCTGCGCGACGCGAGTGACGGGCCGACCACCGCCAGCTCTTTGGGTTAGCGCGGCGGTCGGCCCGTCACTCATCGCGAGCAAAAGAGACAGTCTCTGAAGCCGGACCTAACGAGCAGCTATGTCGGCCCAGGCTGATGCTGGGAAGCGTTGCGTTGGTGAGCACATTGGCCAGGATCGAGTAGTAAGGCGGCCAGTGTTTGAAGCGTCGGGGAACGTACCGGACAATCTCATAGGGGATGCCGCGCGCCGCCATCCACGCCGCCATCATCTCCTGATAGGCATAGGTCTCGGGCTTCTCGGCCCCGGGATCGGCGGACAGGACGAGATCAGGAGCCTCGCCGCGGGCCTCCAGCTCCACGAGCAGCGCGGTGGAATCGACGCCGATACCGTAGGCGAGGACGACCGGTGGCGGGGCGGAAACCAGGATGTAGTCGGGAGACCGGGCCATCCCGGCCTCGGCGTGAGGAAAAGCGGACATGAAGGATGGCCTCGGATCTTGAAGGCGGTCATCGCCTCCGATCCTCCAGACCCCCCTCCCCTCATTCCTGGCGGCTGGGCTCGCCCAGGAGGATGACGGCGATCGACGGCTTGTCATCGGCATCGAGCTTGCGGCTGTCGAACACCTGTCGGCCGCCGAGGCCGATCGTCAGCATCTCGAAGGTCGGCGAGATGCCGCCGTTGGCGTTCGCGATGTTCGTGCCGTGATCGTGATACTGGATGTCGACGAAGCTGGGCGGCGCGCCGCGCTTGTGCTCGCCGAAGAAGAACGTGACCCTTCGCCCGTCCGACGTCTTCGCCGTTATCGTGAAGTTGCCGTCGGGGATGTCGACCGGAAGCGTCGGCACGTCGTTGAACCGGGCAAAGCCGATGCTCTCGGCATCGGCCGCCGTCATGACGGGGAGGGTCGTGATGTCAGCCATGGTTGGTCTCCGCATCGACAGGAAAGAGCGGCAGCGTGGGGTGCCGGATCGGAAGAGCCTTGGGATAGGGCAACCGGGGGAGCGCGCGGCCTCGGCGGCGCGCCTCTCGGGTGAGCTCGAAGCAATAGGCATAGAGCCCGGCTTGCTGGTGGGCGAGGAGATGCCGCTCGCGTTGAAGCCGCCAGAGCCAGCGGCGCGGCTCCTCGCCTATCGACGGCCTCGGGACGCCGAGCGCGACCAGCTGGTCGATCGCACCAGCATGTCCTTGCTCGCCGAGACGAATTTTTGAGAGGGTCCGTCCCGAGATGGTGATGTCGCCGACGCGGAGCATGGTACGCGGCCTCGTGATCGCCCGGTGCGCGGCCGAGAGCGCGCAATAGACCCGGCCAATATGCCCGGCGCCGGGGTCGCTATACGAGACCACGGCCTCGATTCCCGGCCGTTCACGGCGGAGGTGCCGGAAGGCGCGCGCCACGAAGAAGCTCTCGCCGTTCTGCGGCACTGCGTCGGTCAGGATGAGACGGGCCAGGACGCAGCCGCGTGCGGGATCGTCGAAGCCGGTGTGGCGTGAGATCACGGCGCCGGTGGTCGGCACTGCGAAAACGGCGACGCCTTCGAGAGCACCACTGCGATCGAACAGGCCGACAGCGACTTGGGCCGCCGGATAGGTCGGGAGGTAGTGGTGCCGTGCGATGAACGCGCGCGCCACGGCATGGTCGATGACCTCGACCCGATAGGCGCTTGGATCGATGAGCTCGAGGTCGCGCGCCCATAGCGCGCGCCGCTCGCGCCATCGCTGGCTGCGGTCGGTTTGCATGAGGTGATGATCCGAAGGTCAGAGCAGACGAGGCTGACGGGCGTGATCGTCCAGCATTTGCCGTGCGAAGCGCTCGGCGCCCGCCTGGTCGGTTGATGGGAGCAGGTCGTGTGTGCAAAGCAGGCGAAAGCTATGATCGCGTTCCATCGCGCACAGCCATCGATCACGGCCCTCGACATCCACCATCGTGAGGGCGAGGCACCGCGACCCGGCATAAGGGTTGGTGTCGATCGGATCGCCGGCGAAGCCGGCCAGCGACCAGAAGCGCCAGCCGAGCGGCGGCTGATCCTCGATCTCGGCGGTGAGGCGACATTGGCCGATGGCGACATCGATCGCCGTCATCGCGCGGCCTTCCGTGGCGCGACCGCGAGAAGCTCGGCAAATCGCTCCATGATCGAAACCGCGGTGGGAAAGCGGTCTGGCAGGGAATGGCGTGCCAGGATCGGGCGCCGGGCCGCGGCAATGTCCTCGGCCTCGGCCGGAGTGGGCAGCCGGGGCGGCCAACCTTTGACGTATCGCAGACCTGGCGGCATCGACGCTTCTAGACGGCGGCGCTCGAGCTGGTCGGCCTTGGCGCGCGCGACGTCCGACCTGAGCCCGGCGCTCAGCAGCCGGGGCGCGACGTCGGCGAGCCACCGCGTCGGCTGGAAGGGGAACGTCGAACGAGCCTCGATGCCGACCAGTTCACGATAAACCTCGGCATTCGACGGCGCCGCTGCCGACGCCTCGAGGTCCTGCAGCGAGGCGAAAATGCAATAGCGACAGGACAGCCGGCTCGAGCCCCACGTCGAATAAGCTTCATGCAGCAGGATCCCGAGCATGCGGTGGGCGTGAAACACGTCGCTGCTCGTCCAGTCGGCAATCGGATGCCACGTCATCATCGTCGTTCCGTGCCGGTTCCCGGCCTTGGCGTACCGCTCGTCGGCCTTGGCGATCGGGATCGAGGCCCGGTTGTGGCTTTCGTCGCGGCGCAGCCCGAGAACGGAGATGATTTGTTCGCCCTGGTGCATTCGGGCAACCGCCGGTCCGATCACCGCCGCCTTCATTTCGGATTGGCAGAAGCGAAGCGATGCCGACGACCACGGTCCGATCAGATTATAGGTCTCGAGCGCCGCGTATCGCCGCTTGCCGCTCTCGAAACGCTGGATCCAGCGATCGACCAGGTCGCCCGCCGCTCGCCGGACGACAGTGAGCGGCATGCCCGCCTCGGCGGCGATGCGCTGGACGGTCTCCGGGGTCGTGGCCCATTCGGCACGGCCGAGATCGGCATGGATCGCCATCCGCCGTTCGCGCGGATGACCGACGAGATCGAGGAATAGGTTGACCGCGGCCATCGCGGCGCTCGAATCCTTTCCGCCCGACAGGTTGAAGACGATCCAGGCGCCGGCCCGGATAGCGCCGATGATTTCGGGCGTGAGGGCAATGCCCGGAAGCTCCGGGCTGATCATGTGCGATGAAGCCGCCGAGGCGAGGCGAGCGTGGTGGATCATGGTCTGCTCCGGCGGCGAGAGGGCGAACGCGAGGCCGGTCAGGCGAACAGCCGATCCGCCTGGGTGACGGACGGCGAGAGCTGCAGGTCCCGCCGAAGCTGCTGCGCAAAGCGATCGGGGGCGAGCAGTGCAGTGACGGGCGCGAAGTGATTGCGCTGGCCGCAATAGTCGGTTCGGCCGCTGACGCGGCGGTAGAGAACCTCCCGATCCTGGCCCAGCCCGCCTAGCGAGAGCTGGACATAAACCTCGTCACCATGGAGCGTGATCTCGCCGGAGACCGCAGCACCGCCCTTGTTGGAGCGGACGGAGTAGCTCTCGGCCTCGAGGCCCAGGGCCTCGGCGAGCCGGCGCATCGCGGTCCGCCCTTCGGCATGGAAGGTGCGCTTCGCGGCCTCGTCATAGGCGACGCCGCGATAGGCGAGCGTGCGAAGCACAGGATGTCGGCGGATTTCGGCGATCTGGTCCATGCAGGTGCGGCGCAGGGCCATGCTGTCCGGGCGGCGCTCGGCTACCGACACGAGGTGCCTCACGAGCAGGATGACGGCTGCGTCGGTCTCAGCGTCCTTTCCGGCATTGCGACAGTCGGTGATCGCCGCGTGAATGGCGTGCAATCCTGCGCCGATGGTGGTCAGGGCGCTGGGGTCGAGCGCCTGCTGGTGGCGCATCGCGACATCGTAGGTCATGGACGGGGTACTCCGGTCTCAAGCGCAAATCCGCTCGACCAGCCCCTCCCCTCTCTTCTCCTTCACGCCGGCGGGCGTCGACGATCAAGCAGCCGCCGGCAGGGGTATCGGGGCGCAGCGTCCGCTGCCGAGATTGATGAAAGCTCCGGCGTGACCGATCGACCCGCGACCGAGCAGGTCGAACAGGAGTGAGAGCGCGTGGCTCGCGACGATGCGGTTCACGAAGAGGGATTGTCGCTCCAGGGCCTCGGCGACCGAGCAGGATGGCGCGTCGTCGTCCGGCACGCTCTCGTCAGCGAGTTCCGGAAAATATTCGAGGACGGTGGGCAGGCGACGCTCGTTCCGGCGATGGGCAGCGGCGGGGCAGCCGATGATGTATTGGCCATCGCCGGCGCGGTTGCCGAGGTCCAGCCAATAGGCGGGTGCCTTGGACCCTCCACCGAGCGCGGCGCCGAGGGCGCGGCGAGCTGAGGCGGTATCGACGCAGCTGATCAGAATGTCCGCCCCCGATACATCGATCGCCTCGGGCGCTCGGCCGTGAACGGCTCGCCAGGCGAGACCGTGCGCAAGGTTGATCCGCTCCGTCAGCGTATGGGCTTTGGAGTTGCCGAGATCGCAGCGGTAGAAGGGCTGCCGGCCGAGGTTCGCCTCGGTTACGACGTCATCGTCGACCACGATCACATGAAGGGATCGCGACGAAATTGCGCGCAACGCCGTATCGAGCGAGGCGAGGCCCATCAGAATCTGGGCGCCATTTCCCCCGCACCCGATCAGAACGACATTGATTACGCGGTGGTGGAGCCCTTCCGGCAGGAAGTGGCGATCACGTGTTTCAGGCGTCATGGCCGTATCCTTCGAAGGGGCTGCGCGGGAGCGGAAGAAACATCCCGCCGGCGCAAAGCCGAGAGGCAAACTCGGGACTGTCGGGACCGCCAAGGCGACCGATGACGAGCGCAATCTTGGTCGCGTGAGCGTCATCGGCATCGTCCGTGGCGCTGAAGAAGGCCCGGCCATGGCCGTGGCTGTGGATATCGCAGACGATGTGGCGGTTCCCGGGCAGGACAGGTGTCCGATAGACCAGGCGCGACGGCGTCGCCTGGTCGATCTGCGGGAAATCGAGAAGGAAGCGCCGATCGTCCTCGTCCCACACGATGAAGGCGGCCGCCTCATTGGGCAGCGCCGCGCCGAAATGATCGATGATCTGGGCCAAGAACGCCCGCGGTATCAGGCCGCACCGAAGGTTGGCGCGAGGCTCGCCCACGCTGCCATAGGGAAGGTAGGCGGCAATCGGCGGCGTGACAGGCACATCGAGCTCGAGCCACGGGCGCCTGACAATCAGGAAGACGCCGTCTCGGCCGATCGCGAGGCAATGGCCCGCGCGCGAAGCCCGTACCGCGTCCAGGCCGGGTGAGCTGCCGCTCGGCGGCGCAGGGAAGCACGGGACGGCCGCGAGCAAGGCAGCCGCCGTGGGGTCATCGGCGAGAGCCGTCATCGTCTCGTCCTTTCGATGAGTTGGCCAAGCGTCAGCGGCTCGATAGCCTTGCGGGACGATGCCGCAACCGACCGACGTTTGACGGCGAAAGCCTTGAGACGCCTGACCGGGAAGCGGGCGGCGCGGCGCGCCGCAAGGTCGTCCCAGAGGGAGATGAGTCCACCCTTGCCCGAGACCGTCTGGTCCTGCCCGTGATTGGGATGAGTCGACCAGGACTCGAACAATGCCCGCTCGAAGTCCGGGATGGCGGAGACGGACAGCGTTCCGGGCTTCGGGATATTCCCCCAGCAAAGCGTGCCGTCGGCGTAGACATTGAGGATCGGCGAATGGAAGACGATAGAGTCGGCAGTCGGCCGCTCATCCTCTCGAAGCGCGTAGACTCCCAGCGATCGCTTCGTGGCAACGAGCAGGTGGGCCGGGTAAGGGACCGAAACCACCGTTCTGGTGGAAAGAGCCTTCAGGCCGGCGAGCGGCGTGCTCAGATTGAAGTAGGCCGGACGAACCTCCGCCGGGATCCACCACGCGAGGAGATCCTGGTGCGCAACGAGCACGTTGTGCGGGAGGAGCTCGGGCGCGGCGGCGCGACCCAAGGCCTCGGACCATTGGCGCAGGTGCGCCCGTGTCAGCGGCGTGCCGGCGGCGATCCTCGGCCCGGCGTCGTCATCATGCTCGATGTGATGAAGGCTGGCGAACGCCCGCCCATCCTGGCCGGGAGCGCCGTAGCGCGTGCCGCTTCTCGCGGCCTCGGTTCGATAAAGCAGGATGGCGTTGGTCAGCACCAGCCCGCCGGCGGTGGCTTCGAATTGGGTCGAATGCTTTGACATGGCTGCCTCACAGGGTGTCGGGATCGAGCTGGATCAGCTCTTGGGCGGCGAGCAGAAGCCGGGCGCCCGCCTCGAGCGATGCGAACCAATCGGTGACGCGAGCGGCGTCCGGCAACGGGCAGAGGCCGGCGATGTCCATGAAACCGTATTCCATGCCGTGGCGTGCGACATCGTCGACCTCGCGCGCGAACTGCTCGACGGGCACGAGCGTCAGAGGAGGCAATGACGAGCACTCCTCCAGGTCCGGCAGATATTCGTGGAGGGTCGCGCCGTCGAAATGCCAGGCGTTCTTCTCATCCGGCAGGGCCCGAAGCGCCCGGTGGCTGCATCGCAGATTGCGAAGCGCGCTGCGCAGGCCGTTCGGCAGCGACCGCAGCGGCGCTGCGTTCGCCGCGATCATCCAGTCCGGCCTTCTGTCATTCATGTCAGAGGGAAGGATGGTGTCTTCAAGATCCTCCGGATCGGCACCATGATAGGCCACGAGCGCGTCGCGAGCGGCTTTGTCCTCGATTTCGCCATCCCAATAGTACATCGAGATTTCTTCGAAGAGATCGTCGTAGCCGAAGATCGGAAGCGCTGAGCCCATGGTCCGGGCGAGCGCGGTATAGGCAGCGGCGCGCCAGCCGATCTGGGCGTCGCTGGTCTCGATCCAGCCGAGGTCGAGCTGTCCCATACTGTCGCAGACGATGGCGATGGCCGGCGCGTCCATGTCCTCGCTGTTGAGGACGGCGACGCGCAGTTCGGCCAGTTCGAGCGGCCTGAGAATATCCAGAACCGCCTTATCGAAAACGCGCTCGATGCGGCGTCGAGCCTCAGCGCGCGTGCAACGCCGTGCCGTCTGGTCGCGCGATGCGACCCAACCGCCAATCAGCTTGTGATGACGTGCAAGCGGCTGATCGAAACTGACCGGGATCTCCCGGGACAAGACGACCGACCGACCGGCCAGGTCAGCCGAGCGGGGGCAGTCGCAAGCCGTTGGGAGACTGGAGGGGCTCGGCCGGTTCGCCGTGTTGCGATGCCGGGTCGATGAGGATCTTGAGGTGGAGGGCCTGGGCCTGCGGGTCGCAGGGTGGTCCGGGAGAGCGGGTAGCGTCGCCATCATCGAACTCGATCCATTCGAGAAGTGTCTTGCGGGATGCGGCGGGAAGGACCGCGTCGGCCTTGCGCGCCACGGCTATCCCTTGGTGCCGACCGCGCGGCGGTACTCGGTGACATGGGTACCCGCGGTGACGCCGGCGTCGACCAGTTCGGCGTTCAGGATCGCGGGATAGAGAGTGGCGTGATACGCGCGCAGGCCCTGCGGGTCTTCGGCAAGGTGGGGCGGAACCGGAAGGTCGATCCCGTCATATCGATAAGCGCGCGAAAGGTGATTGATCTGCATGGGGCTTCTCCTGAGAGATTGAACACGGGCCGAAGCGGGGCCGTCACCAAAGACTTGCCGGCTCGTTCGATTTGGCCTCGGCCGGGAGCGCGCTCGGAGCTGGTGCCGGCGACGCGGAAGTGGTCGCCGTCTTTGCCGGCGCCGGTGTTGGCCTTGCCTTGGCGGCCTCGGCCGAGGCGAACTTGGCGGCTTCAGCGGCCTCACGTTGATCGGCGATCTGATCGGCGAGAGTCTTGCGCGTCGCGATCAGCTGACCGAGTGCGCCGTCGGCGCCACGCGCGAGTTCCGCGTCGATTTCCGCTGCGCTTGCGGTGATCGAGATGGGCCGTGTCTCGGCGACCTCGAGGGCGGCCGCCGTGCCCTCGACCTTCCGAGGGATGACGGTCAGGGTCACAGTGTCGTCCGGCCCGGCGACAAGGTCGAACCCTAGCGAATAGCGGTGGAGCAGTGGGAGCAGGTTTGCGATAAGCATGGTCGTTCGTCCTTGTTCGGATGCGAGGAAAGTGGATCAGGCGGCGAGCGCATCGACGCGGCGGCTGGACATCGGGGCGGCGCCGGGCGCCGCGCCATATTGCCCGTCGAGGGTCATCGCGCTCGGCAGCCGGCCCGCCCAATCGAAGCCGGCGGCGTTCAGCATTCCGGTGACCAGATCGGCCTTCTTGGAGCCGAGAAGCTTGGCGAAGGCCTTCTCGCCCATGTGCGAGATCAGCCCGCACTCCCGGGCGACGAACTTCAGCTCGTCCTTGGTATATCGCTCGAGAAAGCCGCGATCGACCTGCCAGACCTGACGGATGTCGACGTCGAACGCCCTTGCGAGATCGGCGACATGGCTGAACGATTGCACGTCGCGGGCGTAGGCGGCGCCGATCGCCGAGAGCGCGGTTGCCGCCTGGGCCTCGGAAAGTTCGCGAACCTCATTGATTTTGCCCCCGAAGTCCAGATCAGGGAAGGACGGGTTGACGAGAAGGCCGGCTCGCGCCGTCAGCGTGCCCGACTTGATCTGGGAGAGCGTCCCGGTCAGCGCGGCGACGAGGATGGCGGTTCGAGCATCAAAAGCGTTGTCTGCGAGCCCGCGCGCCAGCGCGGTGCGCCAGGTTGCCTCCCGCAGATCGCTTGTGCGGCCCGCGATCGACTTCGCGGTGACGCTGGGGCCATTGGCATTCGCGTTCGATCGCACGGTCGCCCGACCTGACGGAGTTCCCGGCGCGAGCGCGGCTCGCCGAGCGGTCGCCTCGACCCCGTCCGCGCGCTCATCTTCCTGATCCTCGGCCTCATCAGCTTCGGCGAGGTCGCCTTCGTCGGGGGTGTCATCGGCTGCGGCGGAACGATCCTGCTCTTCCTGACGGGCCTGCTCGACCGCGTCCGTCTTGAGCTGGAAGCATGCCGCGTTGGTGCAATGGCCATCGTCGACGTGGGTCTCGAAGAGCGCGCGTTGGGTCCCGGAGTTGAAAGGACAGGTCGTGCATTCGGACTTGTCGAAACAGGCGTCGGCAAGGTTTTGGGTTACGCGCATGAGGAGGTCGCGGGTCTTCCCGATGTCGAGGCCGGCTCCCAGGATAGTCTCGAGCGCCTTGTCCTGCTTGTCCGCCGGCACGGCGGCGAGCAGCTCGGCGTGGCCGACCTTGATGCGGCGCTTGTCGAGCGCGAGCTTCACCGCGTCCGAAAGGTTGGCCAGCGCGAGGCGGCGGTCGAGCTTGGCGCGCGACCAGCCAAGACGTCGACCGGCCTCGCCGCGGTCGTTCTGGCAAGCGGCGAGGACCCGGACCGCGGCATCGGCCTGCTCGGTTTCGGAGGCGTCATCCCGGATATCGTTTTCGTCGATCGCCGCCTCGAGCGCTTCCTGGTCGGTCATTTCCCGGATGATGACCGGCGCTTCGCCGTCCGCACCGAACGCCTCGAGCGCGGCGCGATACCGCCGCCCGCCGGCGACGATGATGTAGCGATCCTTGCCATCGTCGGCCGGACGCACCAGAATCGGCTGAAGCATGCCGCGCAACCTGAGCGACGCGACAAGTTCGTCGTGCTTCTTGCTGTCGAAATAGCGGCGCGGGTTGTAGCCGATGGCTATCCGGGCGAGTGGGACCATGGTGGTTCCGGTGGGCTGGGGTGCGGTCACGGCCGATCTCCTTGCAGGGTAGCGGGGCACCTCCGTCGGGGATGGGCGCCTCACTCTGGCGAGCCTCATGCTCACCCCATTCCTGCCCCCCTCCCCTCTCATCAGCCGGCGAGCCGCTCGCGGTAGATGTCAGCCGCCCATTGCTCGAGCCTGCGCCATCGCCGTTTCCCAAGGGTCCGTCGGGAGGCGATCGGGTTCCGCAGGCCGATGGTGCGGCAGGCGCAAAGGGTGGCTGGCAAGACGTGCGTGCTGAGCCGCCACCCACCGCGCCATATGGTCGGCCACGAAGCGGTCGCTCTTGGATACACGGGCCTGGCGGGCGGCCTGGCGGGCGCTGATGCCGTATGCCTGGCTGTCGATCGACGCGACCCGGTGCCCGAACGGAAGCAGGTATGGCAGCGCCGAACCCTTCACGCCAAATGCGTGCAGCCGGACCCCCTGGGGCAATATCTGATCCAGATGGTCGATGACGGCGATGACCCCCTCCGGACCATGGACGTCTCGCCGGCACATGCTGCCGACGCCGATCAGCGACCCGGACTTCAGCGATCCCCACAGCGCATCTATGCAGCGCTCATAGTCTTCCGGACGGCGGCCCTGGATGACCGGCATCAGGGTGTCGGCGATGCCGTGATCCTGGGCGAGACGGCGACAGTCGAGATTGGCGCGGATCGTGCGCGAGAGGCGGTCGATGACCTCTTCGCGGTCGCGAGCGATTTCTGCCTCGACGCAATAATCGGCGCTCGCCCACCACCGGAATGGGTAGGCCGCAGCAAGAGCGACATAGTCGGCGAGCGACCAAGGGAAGCCGCCATATCGAGCCGCCGCGACGAATCCGGCGGAGTCCAGGAAGAGCGCCGCCACTCCCTTGGCATTCCTCAGCTGGGAAAGCCGCCACCCGTCCCATTCCCGCCACCCCCGGCGCTCGGTCCAGCGAGACAATCCATTCGCGGAAATAAGCGCGGGCTGCTTCAATGCGCGAGCTTGGGCGAGGATCGGTCCCTCGCTTAGGTGCGGCAGCCCGACGATGATCTCAATCGGCATGACGGGCTCCTTGGGCATGGTGATATTGACGGCTCGGCCCGTTCACGATACGTTCCTTGGCGCAGGAGATTTGCCATGACGACGACACCGTTCCGCGAGCGCTTCGACCTCGACATCACGCTGCGAGATGCGGCGCTGGATTCCGAGAACCGGCCGACGCGCCGGATGATCGCGAACGCGTCGATCGGGATGCACGTCGAGGACGCCTATTATTCGGTTCGTGAACTGCGCGAGGCGGTGAGCTGGGTTCATGAGGGCATCCCCGCCGGCAAGGGGAAGCTGTCCGAGATCCTCGCCAACGACGGCGCCGACGACTTCCAGCGTTGCGTCTATTTCTGCCTGGCCGGGCGCGGCGTGGTGGCGATGCTCGACGATCTGGAATGGCTCGAGGATCTGCTCGAACGCCGCGGCCGGGTGGCTGGAGAGCAGAAGCGGCTGAAGGCGACGGCTATGCCGCTCACGAATCCCTATGTCGCCGATGCCCCGGACGGTCCGATGGTCAGGCTGGACGCCGCCTTCGAGCAGGGCCCCTCCTGGTGGGCCGATCCCACTTTGTCCGTCTAGCCGGAGTCAACGCTCACACGTCAGGCGCTGACCATGCCGCCAGCGCGAAGGCTCCAGCCAGGAGCCGGCGAAGGCCCCTGCCCGCGCCGCTTTGGCTCGCGCGAAGGCCGTTGCGTAGCGTCGCGCGCGGGTGAGATCGTCGCGGAGATATTGCAGTTCGGGAACGGCAAGGCCGGCCCGGATCATGCGTTCACCGAGGTCCTGCCCGTCGACGATGACTGTCGCGACGGGCCGCCCATAAGAGCTGCCCGACCTGAGGCTGATCCTTGCGGCTTTGGAGCGCAGGGCATTCGCGGCGAAATCCTGCGCAGCCTTGCCACATTTCCAGCAGCCAGAAACATTCTGACAGAGCTGGTGGCGCTCGAACGCATCGACGCCGAGCAGGCGGAAGTCCACGGCCACTGTATCGCCGTCGAGAGCGCGGGCCTTGGCGTCGAAGGATTGTGAGGCGCCCCGTCCGGACACGGTCAACGACAGGTGCGGCCGCGGCGACGAGGGCCAGACTGCGCTTCAAGACACCATCTCGACTTCGACGCGCTCGCCGCAAGTCGGCAAGGTGCAGACACGAAAGGGCTGCATCGGATTGGTGGTTCGCACGATGCTGATGCGGCCCTGGCTCTCGTCGAAGAGCCTGGACGCGACGCGGTTCGCGTTCTCGCGGCTGCAAAGGAGCAGCCGCTTGGGTGACAGAGCGGGGCTCAAGGCTGGCATGGCGGATCCTCTTTCGGCAAGCATGATACCGGCTGAGCGGCTCAGGCAAAGATCGTCTTGTGAACCTTGGTGGTGGGCACGAGCTGCCACTGCCGTTCCATGAAGCGGCTAATCCGGTAGCGGCCGTGATTATCCGGGTCGCGGAACATCAATCTGCGGCCCCGCTTCTCGACGATGAATTCCTGGCCGACATGGCCATCCAAGAAGGTGAGAGGCTCGTGGAGACGGATCCGATCGCCATCCGCGACCTTGCGGGAGCGACGTTTCAGATTCTCCGCGCAACGGCGGCGCCAGTCGAGGGCGTGCTCCCTGTCGGTCGGCGTCAGGAGGTCGAGGATGTGCCGTGGGCAGTTGTCCTCACAGGGGCCCATCGATTCCGTCAGTCGGGTAGGATTGGTGCTGCTCATGGAGTCAGCCCTGATCCCCCCGCCGAACCGCACGTGCAGCTTTCACCGCATGCGGCTCTCCACTGTGACGAACCATCACTTTGCCGTAGATCGGGCAGGCGGCCTCTGTGAGTATCCCAGTGGCATTGCTCGCACAGGACCACCGTCCTGCGGGCGCGTGCCACCTTCATTCTCACGACAAAACCGCGGTGCGAAACATCGGCCATCCCCCGGATATGGTGCACCTGACACGGAACATCGGATCGACCGCAAGCCTCGCATTGCTTGGCATTCTGACGATCAACCCAGTCCGTACGTGAGTGGGTGAACACCTGCGTCCAAGGCTGGATATCAATCCTGGACGAGGTGGCCGGATCACGTTTCAGATGAGCCAGTTTCCAGACTTTGACCGATCGGGGCTGGCCATCGACGTCGTAGCCGATGGTGAATTCCTGCCCCGTCCTCATGCGGGCCACGACCGCTCGCACATTGGTTTTGTGCTTGCTGGCCAAGGTCTTGAACAAGCTCCACCGCTGGAGAAACTCAAGCCTGTTCAGCTTGAAGCTCACATCCTTGGCGAGAGCATAGTAGTTCGCAAAACCCCGCAATTCGGCGTTGTAAGCTAGGACGATCTCAACGTCGCTGCAGCTGAGCAGCAGGCTACGATGACGCGGCTTCAACACCGACAGATCACCATAACCTTTTGCAGAAGCGAACGCGTGGACCTTCTCCCAAGGGACATGCAGCTGCATCACTTCCGACGGCGGCCTACGAAGGAAGCTGACGGAACCTTGTCGGCTCCGGACAACCCGTTGGCGTGTCGTATATGTGCGGACCTCATATCCAAGGAAGGCGGCTCCATCGCTCGCCTTGCGGATACCGCTTTTCTCCTCGGACACCGTGAGCGCCAGCGCCTCGGTCAGGAATGCCCTGACTTCGGCGAACACGCTTCGTGCATCCTCCTTGCTACCGATAACCCCAATCATGAAGTCGTCCGCGTAGCGACAGTAACGAAGTCGGCGATAACCGGGGTCCATCGCGTCTCTCGACGGGATGGACCGCTTTTGCGGCAGTAAGGTTTGGATTTTGGCCAAGGAGGCCGCAACCTTCACCTCGTCGACATTGTCTTTGGCCCGCAGCATGGTGACGCGCTTCCGTTGTTTCTGGATGCGCCCAGCCAGTCGCCCATATTCCGGGTTCGTGGCACGGACCTTCCCCCTCTCGAAAGCCGCGATCCGTTCCGCCATGAACATATCGAGTTCATGGAGGTAGATGTTGGCCAAGATTGGAGAGACGATACCGCCCTGCGGAGTGCCGCTGTAGGTCCGGGTGTGAACCCGGTCTTCCATAACACCCGCCTTAAGCATGCTGCCGATCAAGCCGATGAATTTCTCGTCATCGATCCTTTTCCGCAACAGCCGCAGGAGGATGTCGTGGTCGATGTTCTCGAAGAACCCCGCGACATCCACATCTACGAGCCATTTCACCCCCGTCCATACGGCTTTGACGTGTTCAAGCGCCGTATGACACGACCGGCCCGGCCGGAATCCATGGGAGGCGTTCGAGAACACCGGTTCATAGATCCGTTCGAGCAGTTGCCGCGCCACTTCCTGAACGAGGCGGTCGTCGCGCGTGGGAATGCCCAGCGGACGCCGTTTGCCCTTGCCTTTCGGGATAAACACCCGACGCACTGGTTTGGGATCATAGGTCCCTGCCGTCACGCTGGCGATAATCGGGTCGAGGTCTTCCGGTCCGAAGTCCGCGAAGGTCTCGCCGTCAATACCCGGCGTCATCGCACCCTTGTTGGATCCGATCTTCTGGAGCCCCTCCTCCCAAAGGAGGCGAGACCCCATCAGACGATAGAGTCCATTCACCCTTTTGCCCGACGCAACGAGCGCCGGAATGGCCTCCAACCGGCCTTTCACAGTTTCTGGCAGCATCAGCACACCCCATGATCGGTGGTTGAAGAATCACAGCTGCCGCCCTTCCCCCGGTCTTCCCCGCTTTCGGCCCGATCGCTCGAGACCTTATACAGTTGCACCGCCGCCTCCGAAGAGGTCGATGTCCCGGGCATTACCCCGGGCATTTGAGTAATATGGCGGCTCCGTACCCATGCAGGCCGGCAGAAGCCGCCTGTTTAGGGCATCCCGTAGTTACGCTGAATGGAGATGCGGCGCGGTTAGGTGTCCCGTTCGTCCACTAAACCCCTCGACGAGAGGCGCACCGGATGGGCTGAGAAACAGGCGGCCAAGACATGAGACCGCTGTCATCATCCGGACCTGGCGTGACAGTCGCTTTCGCCAGTATCGCTATATAGATTGCTGCAGACTGGGATTTAAGCAGTGTAGCCTTCACCATACGCACCTTGCCCTGACCGTCATCGCCTCCATTTGCGACTAAGACGCATCTGGCCTTTTCCGAACATGCTATTGTTCCCCGTCCCTTTCGGGATTTCAGACCTTGTGAGGCCCGAGGTTAGTCCGGCGAGCAGAGGCATTCTCAACTTACCTCATCATCACTGATACTCCATTTCAGCGCCGCAACGGCGCACTGTCCTTGTAGCCGAATTGCTCGCCGGTCTTGCTGCGAGGATTCCAGATAACCTTGCAGATGATCGCGAACACCTCGCCGCCGGCCCCATTCGTCATCAGCTGCGCGGCCGCATAGTAGGTGCGGTTCTGCGCGCAGGACGAGGCGAGCACCCTGAGGCCGGATGTCCCGCCATCCACGGTGCGGGTATAGGTGAACTGGTCGTCGAGATAGGCCTTCGCCGAGGCGTGACCGCCCATCGACGTGAACGGCATGGTGAGCCATCCCATGAGGAACTCCTTTCGAAATCGGGAGAAGGGTCACGCCGCCGCAGGCAGTGCGGCGACAGGACCGGACGCCGAGGCGCCCCGCGCCTGGTGATCGGAGCCGAAAGCGAGCAGATAATTGAACGCCTGCTCCGCCTTGGCCGCCGCGTGGATGATCGCGGTCTTGTCGGCGCGCAGAATGCCGAGCCAGTGAGCGACATAACTCGCGTGATTATCGTGCAGCGTGTTGGGAAGGCCGAGCTGCGCGCAGACGAGGCCGCTCCCGATCTCCGCGACCAGTTCCTCGAATGCGTAGGCTTGATCACCGAACCGCTTGCCGAACGTACGCGCGAGGCGGGTGGTGCCGCCCGACCAGTGCGTCGTCTCGTGCGCGCGCACTGACGCATAGTGATCCATCGTCTTGAAGGATCGCTGATGCGGCATCTGGATATAATCGAAGGTCGGGTGGAAGAATGCGCGATCGCCGCCGTGGCGTACATCCGCAGGGATGGCGCCGAAGAATGCGTCGATCGCGCTCTGCCGAGCCGACGGGTCGACCGGATCGGCAGTCTCCGCGCCGGGATAGAAATAAGCCGGCAAGCCGTCGATCTGATCGGCATTGAAGACGACATAGTGGCGCAGGAACCGAATGTTCTTCTCGGTCTCGGCGCCCGTGACGGGGTTAGACTCGGTTTTCTTGAAGCTGGAATAATAGACCGACAGCGAGCCGCTTTCACCGCGGCGGACATTTGCGCCCAGGGCCTCGGCCTGTCGGTAGGTCATCCAGTAGCGCGATCGATAGCCATTCGCATCGGCGATCGCCCAGAGGTAGACAGTGTTGATGCCGGTGTAAGGCGTGCCGCAGTGACGGAGCGGTCGGCCCCCGGCGCCACTCACGCGCCACGGCCGGCTCCACGGGGGCACACCTTCCTCCAGTTTGCGGATGATCAGGTTGGTGATCTCGGCGGCGACGTCCCGGCTCGGTTTCTGGTTGGCGCGCATGGCGATGGGCTCCGGTCGCGCGAGAGCTAGCCGCCGACGCAAGGGCGACGGCGACTAGATCCCTCGATGTTGGTCAGGATGATATGGCGGGCGGGTCAGGCCTCGACGGCGTCAAGGACGTCTTCGTCCTCGGCCGTGGGCAGAGCTCCGCCATCGTCGGAAAGGCCATTGGGCTCGGCCTCGTTGAAGGGATCGACGATGGCGCCGTCCGGGACGTCGAGGAAGCGCATCGCATTGGGCACCCAGGCGAGCGCGGCCTCTTTGACCTCGGACTCGACGATCAACTCGCCGGCGAACAGCTTCTGGCAGCTCTCGGAGATTTCGGTCTTCTTGAGCGATGCGTGCCGTGCTGTTAGGGACGGCCCGCCGATTTCGTGCAGAAGGCTGAGAATGGTGCCCTTGTTCACGCGGTCGAAGAAATTCTCCGAGGTAGGCCGCCACCAACCCGCGACATCGACCTCGAGAATTGTAGCGAGCCGGTTGTGCAGAGGTATCTGCACATTGGAGAGACCAGGCTTCGCCTCAAGCGACAGCGCGACGATATAGGCGAGCCAGTTGGCCTTGCGTTCGTCATCGAGGGCGCGGAATGCCTCGAAGCGCTCGATCTCGCTGTCATGCTCGGTCCAGGCAGCATCGAGACCGTCATGAGCCTCAGCCAGATAGGCGCGCGCGCGGGAGCTCGGCATGTCGCCGACGAACGGGTCCTGCGGGCCCATCGCCTGGATCGTCGTGCCATATCTGGCCGCACTGTCGGAGGCGCCGCCGGCCGAGCACATGCGCGCGTCGATCATTACGAAGAGGGCAAAGTCGAGCGCCAGAGCGGGCTGCGCCAGTAGGCACGATGCAAGGATGTCGCGCCGCTGGATGGCAAGTTCGTCGTACAGCCGCCCGCTGAGCGGCTTCCCACCGGGTGCCACGGCCTCGGGCCGATGGGCCGTCGGAGAGGAGCCACGCTCGGCAACGCGGATTCTCCCCGCACCCGGTTCCTCGTCGCGACGCGTGCTGTCGCGAGCAGGATCGTCTTCGCCCGTGACTGGCCCGGCCGGCTTCTCGATAACGATCGGCTGCTCGCTGTAGAACTGGGAGTCGAGCCGCATTTCCCCCTGGGGTGTCAGGACGAGAAACGCGCCCACATGCGCCTTCAGCTCATCCGGCAACGCCGGAGGACGGTTCTCGATCGCCTCGGCCTCGGCGATGAGCCGATCGTCTTCCTGATCGAGCGCCTTGAACTCGTCCTCCGGGAGGCCCGGCTCCTGCATCTCGAGCTCGAGCACGTTGCGGCGCTCGGCAATCTCGGCGAGCCGCGCAATCTGAACCTCGGTCAACTCGGGCGACTGGAGAATGACCCGATAGAGGCCGTGGGCCGCGTTGTGCGTGTAGTTGCTGGCGATTGGTCGGATCCACGCGAGCCCCGTCTCCTCGCCGATCCGCCGGGCTTCGTTCTCCATGATCTCGCCGGCGAGCCGGTGGGCGATCTCGGGATTGACCCAACGATCGTTGCCGTCAGTGAAAAGGTCGCCGTCGATCTTTCCGCCGGCCGCCCGATAGCGCGGCTCGCCGACCAAGATGGCGATGGGGTCGCTGGCCTTCAGCGTCTCGTTCTCGATGACGCGGCGGATCGTGTCGGCGGTCACCTCGCTCTGCTTGTAGGTGTTCCAAACGAGCAGCTGCTTTTCCCGATTCTCCGTGGACGCATATGCCTTCGCGATATCGAGCGTGATCTCGCCCTTGCTCAGCGCCTCGAAGATCGGCTCTGCGAGCGCGGCGAGCCGGAGGCGACCCTCGACGAAGCGGCGGGTGACGCCGAACCGCTTGGCCACCGCGTCTATGTCGCCGCTCTTGCCGATGAAGTGCTGAAACGCGCGGCACTCCTCCGCTGGCGTCATCTTGAGCTGGTGGAAGTTGGTGGCGGTCGACGTTTCGGAGAGCTCGGCGTCCTCCCCGGTCAGCACCATGACCGGAACATCGTAGTCGGTCTCGGAGATCGTGCCGCGGTCCGCCAGGAGACGAAGCGCGCGCCAGCGGCGGCCCCCGTCGAACACCTCGAAGGTGCCGCGCGGCTTCTTCGCCGGCGTGACGAGAAGGTTCTGCAAAACGCCCTTGGCCTCGATGCTCGCGGCCATGGGTCCGATCTGTAGCTGTTCGTCCGGCGCCGTGCGCACGTTGATCGGCGAGAGACGCAGCTTGCTGAGTTTGACGGTCTGGATCACGGGGGATACTCCTCATGGCGCCCGGCAAGTTCCGGACACCATCTCCGACCCCCCTTCCCTCTCTCTGCTTCAGGACGTTCTGGTCCTCGCGCGTCCGCGCCCCTGTTGTCGCATGCATGCGCCCGATGTCGGACCGCGCGCAAAAACGAAGGGCCGCCCTTTCGGACGACCCTTCCATTGTCCTGTCTTAACGAGCAGCTCAGCCGAGCCGGACCCCCGAGGCGGAGGTCTTGCTCATGAGAACCGCCGCACGCGGCATGTGACAATGAGACATCTGACCACCTCCTTTCCGTTGTTGAACGATGGCTAAGATGTGGGCGCCCTACGCGAATTTCAATCCGGCGAATATTCGCGTTCGCTTATCGCCCAATGTCGAAAGGCGAGTTCACGATGTGCCGGCAAGGATCCGATCCAGGGTCTCATCGGCCGTGGCCATAGGAAGGAAGACCCGCGTCCGGTACTGGATCACCTCGGTGAAACAACCGAGGGACTTGAGCCATGCGAGTTGCTGCGGCGGTGCACCGACCAGTTCGATCCGCTGGGAGCCGTTCACCAGGGAGCGTTTGATCGTCATCGGGAAGGGCCGGGTCAGATCGACGCTGCGTCCCGACGAGGCAGACTTGACGATATCCGTGGGTGGCATGTTCTCGGCACGGTCGATGCCGAGCCTCGTGAAGAGTTGCACGACATGCTCGTCGAAGACGAGGCGTCCGAGCCAGCTGTTGCCAGCCTTGTCCGCGATCCGGTTGACCACAAGATGATCGCTCGGCAGCGCGGACCAGATCGGGAGTAGCAAGCCGGTCGCGAGCCGAATGGTTTCGGTGTCGACCTTGTTCGCTGCTACTTCTGCCTCTTCGAGCCACTTTCGACAAAAGGCGTCGCGGTCGATCGGCGTCCAGGCGCTCTCGAACAGCTCCTGCTCCCGCATGTATTCACGCCGTGTCGGCCGCATAAGCTCGAAGCGCGGAATGGGCGTTCCCTCTTTCTCCTCCATGAGGGCGCGGGCACGGGTCTGCAACGCGACCATGCCGGACTTCCCGTTGATCAGGAACTCGGCTGTAGCATCGCTGTCCGCGATATGGAGGGTGCGGTCCAGCGCGACCGGCGTCCTGCGATGAGCGATCTCGATCGTGAGCAGATGTGATGTCGCCCCACTGACCGGATCGGTTCGCAACAATGTGTCATCGACCAGCGTCGCGGTATCGACGAGGATCGTCTCGACTCCGACGTCGAGACGCCCGGCGTCGCGCGCGGCCGAGACACGGGTTTCGACCAAGGAAAGGAACTCATCGAATATCTTGTTCTGAAGGGCGATCGGGAGCGCCAGGATCCGGTTGAGCCAGCGCTGGATTGGCGGAAGCTCATCCTTCATGACTCCGTCCTTGTCGCAGAGCTCTAGCCCGGTTCGGCGTTCAAACTCGCCATGCGACACGCTGGTCAGCTTGCCGCCGACGAGCAGATGAAACCAGGTGACAAGCGCCGCGCAGGCATATTCGCTCTCGAGATTATCGGCGGGGTCGAAGAGGTTTTGCCCGCCGGTCTGGCGCTGGCCGCGGGTAAGAGCGCCCAGGCTGTCGAGGCGGCGCGCGATCGTGCTCGTGAAGCGTAGCTCGCCCTTGCAATCGGTTGTGACTGGCCGGAACAGCGGGGTGCTCGCCTGATGCGTGCGGTGCGTGCGGCCCAGGCCCTGGATGGCTCGGTCGGCGCGCCAGCCGGGCTCCAGCAACAGGTGAACGCGCTGCTCCTGGTTCGGCACATCGCGCGATGCATGGTATGACCGACCCGTCCCGCCGGCATCGGAGAAGATGAGGATCCGCTTGCGGCCCTGCATGAACGCGGCCGCCTCGGCCTGGCTGGTCCGGGTCGAGCGGGTTTCCAGCTTCTGGCGGCCGTCGGCCATTGAGACAAGCCGCTTGGTCCGCCCCGTCACCTCGGCGACCGTATCGTGCCCGAACTGCTCGAGCAGGCCGTCGAGTGCGGACGTGATTGGCGGCAAGGCACACAGGTCTTCAATGAGCTGTGAACGCGCGGCCTCGGCCTCCGGGTTGTAAACGGGATTTCCCGCCTCGTCTTCCATGGGCACTGAACGCTGCGTGCCGGTGTCGTCGGTAAAGACCCGCATCTGCCGGGTCGGAAAGGCGCGCTCGAGATAGTCGATCACATATTCGCGCGGAGAGAGATCGATCTCGAGCTCGGCTCGTTCGTCGGGACTCAGTGCGTCGAGACGACGATCCAGGATCGATTCTGCGGTGGTAACTAGCTGCAGCACGACCGATTGGCCGTTTGCGAGATGCTGGCGGACGGCAGCGATCACGGTCGGAAGCTTCATGGACAGCAGCACCTGTCCGAAGAACCGCTGCTTGGTGGATTCGAAGCGCGAGCGAGCCGACGCCTTGGCACCGCTGTTCAGCGTGGCGTTTTCCAGCCCGTCGACGACGCCGGTGAGTTCGAGAGCCCGCTCCATGTTCTGGTGGATGATCGACCAGGCGTCGGCATATGTGTCGTAGATTTCGATCTGGGCCGGGGTCAGCTCGTGCCGCAGAATTTCGTACTCGACGCCCGCGAAACTCAACGCTCGGGCCATGTAGAGACCGGTCGCCTTGAGATCGCGAGCCACTAGCTCCATCGCCGCGATGCCGCCTTTGCGGATGCCGCTGATGAATTGCTCGCGATCGGCAAAGGCGGTCTCCGGTCCCCAGAGACCGAGTCGCACCGCATATGCGAGATTGTTGACGTCAGACGCGCCGGTCGCCGAGGCATAGAGCACGCGCGCACCGGGAAGCTGGTTCTGGAGAAGCACGCCGCAGATACCCTGCTGCGATCCTTCCTTGGCCCCAAGGGCGCCCTCCCCGCCCGCGACGCCGCCCATTTCATGGGCTTCATCGAACGCCAGCACGCCTTGGAAGTCGGCCCCCGCCCAATCGACGATCTGCTTCAGCCGGCTGTGATCGCCGCGCATCGAGCGGAGCGTCGGGTAGGTGACGAGAAGAACTCCTTGCTCGAGCCTGATCGGCTCGTCGATCTTCCAGTTGGAGATCGGCTGGATGTCGCCGCTGAGGCCACCAAGCGCAGTCCAATCCCGACGCGCATCTTCGAGCAGCGGCGCATTCTTGGTGACCCATATGTTGCGACGGCGGCCCTGGAGCCAGTTGTCGAGGATGCAGGCGGCAATCTGCCGTCCCTTGCCTGCACCCGTCCCGTCCCCGAGGAAGAAGCCCTTGCGATAGGCTTCGCCGTCCTCGGCAAGGGTCAAGCCGACGCCTTCCTTGTTCGGCTTGAAGCGGCCGGGGATCGTCTGCGCCCAGGCATGCCCCGCATAGACGACCGTTTCGAGCTGGGAGGCGGAAAGCAGGCGCTCGGCCACGGTGCGCTCGGGGAGCGAGGGGACATAGTCGGGGACCGGCGCCGGGATCGATCCCATCGCCACGGATTCGACCAGCGCGGTCGGATGTTCGCCGGCGGTGGCGAAGCTGATGCGGCTTGGCCGGTAGGGAAGATAGACGCCGGTCTGCTCGAGGAGCGGTGCGGGCGTCGCGAGCTTCTCATATTCGACGGGGAGCACATCGTTACGAACCGGCGCGTGAAAGGTCCGCGGTTCTGGCCGGCTGCTCTTGACCGCGCGAAAAAGCGAGATGCCGCCCGACCGCTTTGGCGCAGGCACGCACTCGTCTCGACGGGCCCTCGATCTTTCGGGAACGCGCAGCGCATCGAGAAGCTCGGCCACGGAGGAACGCTGGATCACGGAAGGCGGCGCCTTGCCGGGGACCTTGTCGATCACGAACAGTCGGACGGCGATCGACGTCCCGTGCTTCAAATAGCACTTTTCGAGCCGCACCGAGGTCTGGACGGTGACGTTGCGCAGCACCGTTTCGTACTGGTCGCGCATTCTGGCGCTGGGTCCAAACCAATCAGGCATGATCGCAACCAGACGTCCCCCCGACTGCAGCCGGCGAAGCGCAGCCTGTAGATGGCGGACCGCCGCATAGTCGTCGGCGCCGCGCCCGAGGGAGCGCGAGAACGGCGGGTTCATGAGGATGAGCGAGGGTCGCTCGGCAGCAGCCAAGGTCGAATTGATCGTTGCGCCGTCCTCGCCGGAGATCGTAGCCTCCGGGAAGACGTGGTGCAGCCGCCCGCGGCGGAGGGGATCGAGCTCGTTGAGGTGGAGGGCTTTGTGTTGCCCGATTTGAGCGACAAGCAGTCCGTTGCCGGCGCTCGGCTCGAGGATGACGTCATCGGGCTGGACGTCCGCAAGCAGGACGGCGACGGCGGCGATGTCGACTGGCGTTGAAAATTGCTGCCAGTCGAGTTGCTCCTCGCTCCGCACCGTCTGGGTCGGGAGCCTCTCCGAAAGTGCGATCAGGCCGCTGACTTCGGCAAAAGAATTCAAGCCCTGGCCGCTTGAGCGGAGGTGTACGGCGAGCGCATGTTCGAGGACCTCGAAGCTCGTGCGCTGAGTCCAGCGGCCGTCGGCGTCGGACCCGCCGAAAGCGGTGACCATGATATCGTTGATCAGGCGCCGGCTGATGACGCTGTCCGCTGCGAGGTGCGGAAGGAGCAGACGCGCGGCATGATGGTCGGCGCGATCGGCCGCGTGGAAGAGGTCGGTCATCTCGGGATCTCCTGCGTGGCTGCACCCTCAGCAGCATCACGCTCTCGATCCCCCTCCCCTCTTCCGGCGCCGAGCGCCTAGGCGCCGATGCGCTGGACGGTGGCGTCGAGGGCTTTCGCCCAATCCTTGAACTTTGCCGGGGGTGGTGCCCGGCGGATGATCAGACCCGGCCGTCGATAATGGTTCTCGGCCTTGTCGGCCGCGCGCCGGCCTTCGGCGTCATTGTCCTGGGCGATGAGCAGCGTATCGATCGCGGACGGGATGATCAGTTGATCGAGACGCCGTGCGCCGAGAGAAGCCCAGCAGGGGATGGCGTTGAGGCGAGCGAACGCATCAGCGGTTTCGAAGCCCTCGGCAATCGCAAGGATCGTGCCCCCCTCCCCGCCCCGCCACGAGCCGTTCCCAGGCGTGCCGAGCATTACCTTGCGCGTATAGTGGGCGGTCGCTGGGTCGAGAAAAATCCGCTGAATGGCGACCAGTTGACGGGTCTCGCGCACCGCGATCAGCAAGGCCGGCTCGAATACCGTCTTCGGCTTCGGCATGTACGGGCACCGCGGATGGAAGCGCACCTCGCGTGGCGGCGGAAGGAGGTTGCGGCGAGCGAGATAGCGCTCGGCCAGGGTGCCTCGAACATCGCCAGCCTGATCCCAGAGCCGCTCGACATTGGCCGGGCGCTGCGGATCCGTCGCGTCGGGTGCCGCATAATGGCGACCTGGTCGGATCCGGCGGAGTTCCCTCAAGACGTCCTCTCGCGAGCATCCGGCAAAGCAGGTGACGAGGATCCCGCGATCACCTTGGCGGATCGACAGGCTCGGATCGCTGTCGCTATGAGCTGGGCAGCGGCACATCGCGATATAGCCGCTCCAGGTACCGCCGAGTGCCCCGACGATGTCGACTAGTTCCTGCGTCGGTCTCTTGGCTGTAAGCGGCATAATTCTACCTCCTGCTTACACGCTCGGCCCTCCTTTCCTCTCTGCCGTCGACGTGCGACTTGGAGACAGATTCAGCCTGCGCTCGCCTCAACGCGAACGGCTCGGAGATCATCGGTCAGTCGTCGCTTCGATTCGCGCGGCGATCAGCATAGGCGACGACGAATTTCTCCCAGATCCGCAGCCACTCTGTATCGGTGCGCGGCCGGTTGAAATCGGGGCATCCTTTGCGGAATGCAGCCGCCATGTCATCCACCGACCACGGATGGCCCTTGTTCAGCGCGATCTGGCGGAAGACTGCCTCACGCGTGCCGTAGGAGAGAGACCCGGCAGGGAACGGGAGAGTCGGTGCATCGTCCTTCGCAAGCGTGGGCTTCGCTGGATGGCGTGGTTTGACCGATGATCTCGGTGCCGTTTCCGGAGCCTCGCCCCCGACGAGCCGAAGGTGCGGGCCGACGAGCTTGCGCTCCAGCGGTGCCGGTGACGGATGCAGGATGACCTTTCGCCCGGAGAGATCGACATTAGCGTTGGGATAGACCGCTGACACGATCTGCATGGTTTCGCGTACGGTCTGTCGGAAGCGCTTGCTGTCCGCTTCGTTGCCCAGGTGCTTGGCGAGTTGGTCCCACGAGATGACCTGACCCTTGTCCGATCCTATCCGCGGGAGCCGGTAGGCAAGGTAGGTGTAGAGATCGAGCGCCGTTGGCGTACCCTTGAGCTCGCGGATGGCGATCTCATTGAGTGGCACGGCATGGTCGATAAGGTGCGTGTAGAACGCCTCCGACATACGTATTTCGCGCGCGAATGAGCCGTTCTTGTCGAGCGAACCCGCATATTCGTTGGAGATCTTCACGTCCCGGACGGCGAAGGCGTTGTCCTCCGTGTCAGTTCCGTCCCAGCGGATTTGCCACTCGCACGCCAGCAGCCGATCCACCTGCTCCCGCATCAGGTTGGCCGTGCCGCGCGGTCCATAGGAAACCGTCTGGTAGCCAAGGCGGCGCATCCATTCGGTGAAGTTGCGGCCCAGATAAACGTCCCGCGACTGCTTCATGACCGCCTGGGAAAGGAGGTAGATCAGGGCAACGCGCGGATAGGCGCCATAAGGCACACCAAGGCTTCGCATGACGGACTTGCCGTCAACATTCTGAAGCACCGGCCTGGGATTGATGGCCAGCGCATATTTCCCGTCTTCACGGACGATGGGCTGAGTGTCGTCCTTGGGTCGCTTGGTCGGCAGCGACATCGCACAAAGCGCGGAATGGAGGAAGGCAGGGACCGGTTCTTCGTCCTGCACGCGCAGGAACGCGTCCAAGGTGAGCTGGGTGCCGGCAGTGGTGGCGAGCCTGCGGACGCTCTCCTCCCCACCGTTGAGCATGGCTAGTGCGTACTGATGCCCCAGCGGCTTATGCTGATCCCCATTCATGGTCTGCCCTTCCCCCCGAATCTGCCGGGGGCTCTGATGAGCATGTCTCAACAGGTTTGAGGCTTGAAATCAACCCCGTTGGCAGTTTGGGAGGGGAAACGTCCGTCAGAGTTGCAGAAACACCGATGATGTCGGTGCCGTTTTGCGCCCTGCCCTGCCCTCCTTCACCCAAAAATGGAAAAATCAAGCCGATTCGCGAATCGGTTTTTTATAGGGTGATTCTAGTAATAGGTATGCGCTCTGAGATCATCGGTCGTTCCGCACCGAGATCATCGTTGGTAGGCACCGAGATCATCGCAAGGTACTGAGATCATCGGTGGTTATCCACAGCCAGCCCTTTGTCGGCGCGGTGACAGCGGCGTACTTTACACCATACCCAAAAGGAACGGAGATCATCGGTCGTAGCCGCCGCGCGTTGGCCAGAAAGCATGCTCAGGTGCAAAGGGCTCGGAGATCATCGGTGAACTTGTAAGTCCGGTGGCCATTTTCTTGCCCGAAACTGCCAACACGGCTATCGTGGCGTATCAAACCCACAGAAGCGGACTGCGATGGCTAACGACCACACCCTAGCACAGCCGGACGACCTCATCGAAGGTGGTCTGGACGTGCTCCACAGAAAGTCGCTGACGATCCTTAAGCGCATCCGTGACAGCGCGGTGGATCCTGAAACGGGTCAGAAGACGGGCCCGACCTTCCCGATCTCGAAAGCTGCTGCACTGGTCGGGCGGACGGCATCTGCCGTACGGGAAGCGGAGCGCGACGGCCGCCTCCCCGCTCGGGGCCGAACGGGCTCCGGGCATCGGCTGCAGTACACGCTCGAAGAGCTTGATCATATGCGCGAGGTGTTTGGAACGCGTCCTTGGCGCGAGCCGACCGACACCCCGGCGATCATCTCGGTCTGCAACTTCAAGGGCGGCGTGGGCAAGTCGACGATCGCGCTGCATCTTGCTCAGCATTTTGCAATCAATGGCTACCGGGTTCTGTTCATCGACTGCGACAGCCAAGCGTCGTCAACCATGATGTTCGGCTATCGCCCCGACGTGGACCTTGACGAGGAAGACACGCTTTACGGGCATTTCCACAATCCGGAGCTGCTCGGCGTTCGCAAGATCATCCGCAAGACGCACTTTCACAACCTCCACCTGATCCCGTCGAACCTGCGGCTTTATAATCTCGAGTATGAGATCGCCGGTCATATGGCGCGAAATCAGAACATGGAGATCATCGACCTGATCGCGCAGGCGATCGATGAGGTGGTTGACGACTATGACGTCGTAATCATGGACCCACCGCCGGCGTTGGGCATGGTGTCGATGGCTGTGCTTCAGGCCGCCAATTGCATGGTCATACCGGTGCCGCCGAGCCTCGTCGATTTCGCCTCGACGGTCTCGTTCATCGACATGACGCGAACGACGATGAAGCAGCTCGAGCAACTCGCCGGGCGGGGGCGGCCGGCCTATAATTTCATCCGGCTGGTCGGCAGCCGTGTGGATGAGAGCAAGTCGATGCACCGGGAAGTACTGTCGATGATGCGGCAGGTTTTTGGTGGCTCAATGACGCAGTCGGTGATGGTCACAAGCGCGGAAATCGACAACGCAAGCTCACGGATGAAAACCGTTTTCGAGCTCGAGAGGCCCGTAACGTCGCACGAGGTCCACAACCGCTGCATGAAGCATCTTAACGACGTCTGCCAGGATATCGAGCAGGACGTTTTGCGCACCTGGGCGAGCAGGGCGGGGGGGCAAATCTAGGGGCAGTTGCTACGTGGCAACTCCAACGTTTTTCTCACCAGCGAGCGCGGGCAATTTAGGAGCGAGACAAAGCAGGAATCACCAAGTTGCCACGTGGCAACAAAGTGGAAGAACGCAGTAAAAGCAACGGTTTAGGCCGGAAATGCATGTCAGATCGCACACGACAGAATGAAAGCGCGAGGGCCTGCGGGAGGAGCAGTTGCCACGTGGCAACTTTGGCCTGCTGGCGCCCGTCGGCGAGGGCACGAGAGAAGGAGAAAAGTGCCGATGAGCAAGGGCAATAAGGGCTTCGGCTCGATGTTCACAGAGGGGCTAGACGACGAGGAGAACCTCGATAAGGTGACCCCTGCCGACGGCATCATGGCAAGCCGCAGCCAGACGCTCGCCCGCATCGCGACCGGGAAAACGGTCGCCGACCGGACAGAGTGGGTCGATCCGGAACGGTGCCGCCCATGGCGGATGCACAATCGCGACCTCGACCATCTGACCGAAGATAGCTGCCGCGATCTTATCGACTCCTTTCTCTCCGCCAAGAAGCAGCGAATCCCCGCTATCGTCCGGCGGCTGAAAGACGACCCGAACTTCGACTTCGAGATCATCGCCGGCGTCCGACGCTGGTGGACGGTGAAATGGCTCCGGGCGCATCACCACCCCGAGTTCGAATATCTCGTGACGATCCAGAGTGTCACCGACGAGGAGGCGTTCCGGGTTTCAGATGTCGAGAACCGCTCGCGCAAGGACATCTCGGATTGGGAGCGGGCCAAAGAATATACGGTCGCGCTCGCTGAGTTCTACGAAGGTTCGCAGTCGCAGATGGCCGAGCATTTGAACCTCTCCAAGTCATGGCTGAGCCGGCTGCTCGACGTGGCGCGCTTGCCCGAGGCAGTTGTCGCAGCGTTCTCCGATACGCACGACATTACGGTACGTGTCGCGCGTGACATCAAGCCGCTTACGGGAGATTCGAAGGCCCTCGCCAAGATGCGCGACGAGGCCGAGCGCATCGAAGAGGAGCGGAACAAGACTGGCGTCAGGCTTAGTGGGCCCGAAGTGGCGAAACGCCTAGTGAAGGCAACCGCTGCGCCCAGTGTAAAGGGCGGCGCCGAGAAGGAGATTACCGGCAGGGGCGGCAAGGTCATCCTGCGCTACACCAAAGCGCGGGGAGGCGGGCTTACGATCAAGGTGCCGGCGAAAGCCGAGGCTTCACCGGCTGAGCTGCTCAAGGCGATCGAGGGACTGCTGGCGTAGCGCGGACGATGTAGGCACCGAGATCTCGTAACCGGCTTACATTGTCCATTAGATTGACGGTGTTATACGAATTGCACGCGTGCAATTCGGCAGACGGTCGCTCGGAAGGCACCGACTTTGCACCCGATCTCGCGGCGGAGCTTACCGGCGGGTCGCGCCACAACAGGAGAAGCAATCCGCGCTGTGCTAGACCAGCGCTGGGTGTGAGGTCTGCGGCAGCGAAGCGAGCAACTTACGGGCGCCTTGCGGGGTCACACCCAGCAGACGCGAGACCGCGCTTGGGTGAAGGCCCGGATAGGCAAGCTGCAGGCGGGCGAGGAGAGGGGCCTTGCTCCGCTTCGTGACGGCCAGATCGGTCTGGATGCGCGACGCCGCACGCTCGATCGCGTCGAGGTCGCGCAAGCCAGCCTGCGCGGTTCGGCTGATCGCCTGCGCCAAGGTGCCCGCCAGCTCGGCGGGGGAGGGGGGCAGAAACTTCGGCATCAGGATGAACGAGGGGATCACCCGGGTCGTGAAGCCGACGCGGCACAGCATTAGCGGTACGGCGGCGGAGATCAGCCAGTTTCGGTTGCGTCCGCGGGGTGGCAGGTCGAGAGCGCGACCATCGACGCTGACGACATCCCAGCTGCTTGGTGTTGCCGGTTCGGTCAGCGCGAACAGCTCGAAGATGCGGTTTGCGACAGCAAGGAGGTCGCCGGAAGGGAAGGGGGCGTCCGCCGCGGTCCGCAGCTGTCGCCACATCGGCCCGAAATGCGCCAGGTCCTCAGCCGCATAAACCTCCGCCTCGGTGCGGTCATCGAGTACCCTACGAAGCACATTGAGTGTAGCGCGGGCGAGCGGATCCTTGAGATCCTCGTCGCGGCTGAGCGCAAGGTGGAAGACGGCGGCAACCGAGATCGGATCATTGAGACCTTCGGACGCGCGGGGCGGGGGCGTGCGGCCGGCGATCCAGTCCTGCAGGTCGCGTACCGCGATCGGCACGCCGGCGAGACCGGCGAGTGCGGCGGCGCCCTCCAGGCGCGCGCGCGCGAGGAAGATGTCGGCGCAGGGGCTACCGTGCAATCGGCCATCGAGGCGCCCGAGCAGGAGCAGGCTGTCGTCGGCGCGCAGGGCTTCAGTCCGCGTCATAGGGTGGCAACGATGCCAGAGAGCGAAACCAAAGTCAGCAGTTGGTTTCGCTCCCAATTAGTGTTCAGTCGTGTACCTGCGATAATTGCACTTATCATATAAGCCGAATTGACGCCTGTCTATAAGGTCCGCTACAGTGGCCGCCATGGAGGCCATAGCATCAGAGGGGCAGGAAAGCCCTGAAACCGGCGATTTCGACGCCTCTGGCGCTGTCGCGGCCGCCCTGACGCCGGCGACGATGCCCGAGCTTGCCTGGACTGCTACCCAGATGCGGGCCGAGACCCGTATCGTCATCAACGCTGAACTGATCGCGGCCTATCAGGCCGCCAGCTCGCCGCACTCGATCCGCGCGCTCAAATCCGATCTTGAGGCATTCGACTTCTGGTGCCGACGCATGAAGAGGATTGCGCTACCGGCGACGCCGGAGATCGTCGCCGACTACCTCGATGCGCGGGCAGCGAAGGGGGCTAAGCCGGCCTCGCTCGGGCGCTACAAAGCATCGATCGCCAAAATCCATCAGCTGCTCGACCTCAAGGATCCCACCCAGGCTGATCTTGTGAAGTTGCGGCTGCGCGCGATCCGGCGCGAGAAGGGCACCGCGCAGGCTCAGGCGCGTCCGTTGCGCTTCAAGGGGCCGGTGCGAGACGTGGAGCGCGACAGTCCGCGCGGGCTGAATGTGCGGGCATTGCTGGAAGCTTGCGCGGACGATGTGCCGGGCCTGCGGGATCGAGCGCTGTTGTCGGTGGCCTATGACACGGGGCTGCGCGCATCCGAGCTTGTAGCGATCAAGGTGGATGACATCCTCGAGGCGCTTGATCCAGAGGCGCGCCTTCTTGCCATCGCGCGCAGCAAGGGAGATCAGGAAGGCGAGGGGGCCACAGCTTATCTGTCACCACGTTCAGTGCGGGCAATCGCAGCATGGAAAGAGGCGGCAGGGATCGACGCGGGGCCATTGTTCAGGCGGGTGCAGGTCAGGCGCTACAAGGCGCGGGCAGCCGTAAAGGGCCGTTCGATCGACAGCATCTCGGGCCGGGAGACCTGGGATTTGCGCAAAACGCTTTCAAAGCCCGCGGTCAAGGCGCGGATCGAATATGACATCGGTGCCTCGGCGCTCCATCCGGGATCGATCGGACCGATCTGGCGGGCAATAATCCAGCGCGCATTCGACTGCGGCGCATTGGGAGACCTGACCGCTGATGATCTGTCGCGGCTTCTAAAAGGGATCAGCGCGCATTCGACGCGTGTGGGCCTCAATCAAGACCTGTTCGTTGCGGGCGAAGATCTGGCTGGGATCATGGATGCGCTGCGCTGGAAAAGTCCGCGCATGCCGCTCGCCTATAATCGCAACCTGGCTGCTGAAGCTGGAGCGGTTGGTCGTCTTGCGCGCAAGCTGGAATGAGTGAGCTTGGGACAAAGCTGCCGTGCCCTAAACGGCATCTGGAACGGCAGCTCTTGCCACGTTCAGACGTCCCTGGAGGGACACCTTGTATCACGGGTTTGACCAAGAGCTGCACGGCGGGTTCCAGACAGAACGAGGATCGGTGACAGCAGCGACCGTCCCAAGAACGATATGCCGCTCGCGCAGCAAGTCCATTCAACGCCCGGCATGATGCCGGAGACGGGGGTTGTTTCGTATCAACCTTTTGTTGCAGCGGCGCTGCTGCTGATTTGGATGAGTTACCAATACTTCGAAATCGCCCGGAACTCTTGAATCGCCTGCTGCGGACCTTCGCCTTCCTCTGCATGGACGAGGCAATGGTCGATATGGTCGTTGATGAGCGCGCGCTTGGCGCTGGCTATGGCGCTTTCGACGGCCTGGAGCTGTTGCGCAATGTCGACGCAGGGTCGCTCCTCCTCGATCATGCCGACAATGCTGCGCAGATGACCGGCAGCGCGGTTGAGCCGCTTGATGATCGCCGGGTGGCTGGTGTGTGCGTGATGGGCCATGCCCCCATGTAGTGCGCTCCACCGGGCGCTGTCGAGTATCCCTCCGGGGGGATAGACAATATCCCCCCGGGGGGATATGTGGCGAACATGCTCAGCGTTCTCGCCAACCGCACCTATCGGCACCTGTTCCTCGCGCAGATCATCGCGCTGATCGGAACCGGCCTCGCGACGGTCGCGCTTGGCCTGCTCGCCTACGACATAGCGGGCGGCAGCGCCGGGGCGGTGCTGGGGACGGCGCTCGCCATCAAGATGATCGCCTATATCGGCGTTGCGCCGATCGCCGGCGCCTTCGCCAACAGGGTGCCGCGTCGCGCGCTGCTGGTCAGCATGGACGTCATCCGCGCCGGGGTCGCCGTCTGCCTGCCGTTCGTGAACCAGGTGTGGCAGGTCTATGTCCTGATCTTCGTCCTGCAATCGGCATCGGCCGCGTTCACCCCGACCTTTCAGGCCACGATCCCCGACGTGCTGCCGGAGGAGCGCGACTACACCCGAGCGCTGTCCCTATCCCGTCTCGCCTACGACATGGAGAGCCTGACGAGCCCGATCCTCGCGGCCGGGCTGCTGACGGTGATGAGCTACCACTGGCTGTTCTCGGGCACCGCGATCGGCTTCGTCGCGTCGGCGCTGCTGGTCGTGTCGACCGTCCTGCCCCGACCGGCGCCGGTCGAGGCGGAGGGCGGCATCTACGACAAGACGACGCGCGGCACGCGCATCTATCTCGCGACGCCGCGTCTGCGCGGCCTCCTAGCGCTGACCCTGACCGCCGCTGCGGCGAGCGCAATGGTCATCGTCAACACCGTGGTCATCGTGAAGGGCATGGGCCTCGGGCAGCGGGACGTCGCGCTGACCCTCGCCGCCTTCGGGGGCGGCTCGATCACCGCCGCTCTGACCCTGCCCCGCATCCTCGACCGGATCGCGGATCGGACCGTCATGCTGGTCGCTGCGGCCGTGCTGACGCTGGCGCTGGCGGCGCTCGCCGCGATCACCGCCACCATGCAGCCAGGCCCCGCCTATTGGCACGTCCTGCTCGGCGGATGGCTGGTGCTTGGCGTCGCCTATTCGGCGAGCGTCACACCGTCCGGACGGCTGCTGCGCCGATCGGCCAACGCCGACGATCGCCCCGCCCTGTTCGCGGCGCAATTCGCGCTGAGCCACGTCTGCTGGCTCGTCTGCTATCCGCTCGTCGGTCAGCTCGGCGCCCGCGTCGGGATGGAAGCGGCGTTCGGCGCAATGGCGATCCTTGCCGCGATCGGCACCCTGGTCGCTGTCCGTCTATGGCCGGCGAACGACCCAGACGTGATCGCGCATGAGCATGGTGACCTCGCCGCCGACGATCCGCATCTGACCGTCCACAGCCACGGCGACCACCCTTATGTGATCGACCGCCGGCATCCGAAATGGCCGGGCAAGTGATTTCCTTGCCCGATAACCGACGTCCGCCTACGCTGCGCGCGATGGCGATGCGTCGTTCCTCTTCCGCGATCCTCGGAGTCGTGCTGGCGCTTGTCGCCATGCTCGGCCTCGTGGTCGTGTCGGGGTGGCACAGCGCGATGATCCACGACCACAGCGTCGTTCAGGTTGCCGCGGTCGATCACCATCACGACCACGACCAGGCCGATGACCATGCGGTTGCGGCGGAGCAAGACGATCATGCGCCCGCCAAGCAGGGCGGTGGCGACGGGCCGGTGCATCTTCTCGCCCATGCAGCCGGTCATTGGGTCGCCTTCGACGGCCCGGCGACCGCGCCGGTGCCGGCGCTTGTGGCCGCTCGCGCGTGGTCGATCCTAACGGCATCGCTCATCGGCGGCATCGATCCGTCCAAGCTCCTGCGCCCTCCGCGCGGCTGAGTCTCGCCGGCGCGCGACGCGCTGACTGACTTACCCCCGGAGGATCATGGACTATGAACGGCAGTTATCGCCGGCAGCGCGTGCTTGCGCTGGCCGGCACGCTCGCGGCGCTATGCCCCGCAGGCGCAGCGTGGTCGCAGACCGCGCCCCCATTCGCACAGCTCTTGAGCCAGACGCGCGACGTGCCGCGCGTCACGGCGCTAGAGGCCGACGTCGCGCGAGCGCGGGGCCTTGCCGAGCAGGCACGCGCGCGTCCCAACCCGTCGATCAACGTCTATGCCGAGAACTTCGCCGGCGACCTTGATCGCAACGCCCGCAATCAGCAGCAGACGACCTTCCAGATCGACCAGCCTATCGAGCTGGGCGGGAAGCGATCGGCCCGGATCGCCGCCGGCGAAGCCGGCATCGTCGCTGCGCAGGCGCGGAACCGCGACGGACGCCTCGTCTATGCGACCGAGCTGGCGCGCGCCTATGTCGGCGCCGAGATCGCCGATCGCCGCATCGCGCTCGCCGAGGACGAGGTTGAGGAGGCAATCGCCGACCTGAAGGTGGCCCGTGCCCTCGTCGGGGCGGGCAAGGAAGCCCGGCTGCGCCAGGTGCAGGCGGAAACCGAACTCAACACGCTCCAGGCTGATCTTGAGAACGCCCGCGCGCTCAAGACGGTCGCGCTGGCACGGCTGTCCGCCCTCGCCGGCTCGCCCACGCCGTTCACCGGCGTTTCGGAATCGCTGCTCGATCGCCTCGACGCCAGGCCGACCATCGGGCCGATCGACCCGATGCAGGCGACGACGGTGCGCGTCGCGGAAGCCGAGCGCGATGCGGCCGCCCGGGCGGTGACGGTCCAGCAGCGTCTCGCCATCCCGAACGTCACCGCCCAGCTCGGGGTCCGCCAGCTCCGCGTGGCAAGCGGTCCGGCAGTCGTTGCCGGCGTATCGGTGCCCCTGCCCTTCTTCGATCGCAACCGGGGCAACATCGCCGCCGCGCGCGCCGATCTGCAAGGGGCCGAGGCGCGGGCCGCAGCGGCACGGCTCGAAGCGGAGGCCGGCACCCGCGCCGGGCTCGCGCTGGTCGAGGCGGCCGATGCCCGTGCCGCTGCCGCACAGCGCACGATGGCGACGGCCGAGGAAGGCTATCGCCTCGCCCGCATCGCCTATGAGGCGGGCAAGTCGCCGCTGATCGAACTGCTCGCCGCCCGCCACAATCTCGGGGTCGCTCGCGGCGTCATTCTCGATGCCGCTGCCGCCCGTCTCGACGCTCGCGCCAATCTCGCCCGTCTTCAGGGCCTCACCATCACGGGGGAAGCGGTCCAATGACCGACAGGAATCGTCTTTACACCGGCGCCGCCATCGGCCTGGTCGCCGCCGCGGGGCTCGGGTTCGGTGCCGCGCGCCTTACCCAATCGCCCGTCCCTGCACCCGCTGCCATGGAGGCGACGGCAGCGCCGGCCAAGCCGTCGAACACGGTCGCGATGACATCCCAGGCGCTCGCCGCCTCGCAGATCGCCGTCGCCCCCGCAGCCGCCGGCGAGCTGGACGCCGCAATCCTAGCCTCCGCCACGGTCGAGGCCACCCCCGATGCCGAAGCGGTGCTGACCGCCCGCGCGCCGGGCGCGGTCAGCCGGATCATGGTCCGCATCGGCGATCCCGTTCGTGCCGGTCAGACCCTCGCGCTGGTCGAGAGCCGTGACGCCTCGCAGATCGCGGCCGATCGCTCGGCCGCATCGGCGCGCGTGACCCTTGCCGCTCGCCAGCTCGCGCGAGAGCGCAGCTTGCTCAATCAGGGTGTCAGCCCCCGTGCCGACTTCGAGTCCGCACAGGCCAACCTCGCCGTCGCCGAGGCCGATGCCCGGCGCGCCAGCGCCGCAGCCGGCGCCGCGCGCGTGTCGGGAGACGGGCGCTCCGTCGCCGTCGTGAGTCCGGTGGCGGGCCGCGTCACCAATGCCGCCGCCAATCTCGGCCAATTCGTCGCGGCCGAGACCGAGCTGTTCCGCGTCGCCGACCCGCGCCGTCTCCAGATCACCGCCAGCGTGCCCCCCGCCGATGCGGGCCGCGTGCGTGAAGGCGACCGCGTGGAGCTGACCACCAACGACGGTCGCACGATCGAGGGACGCGTGCGCTCGTCCACCGGCGTCGTCGATCCGCAGTCGCGGACCGCCACCGTGATCGTGACGCCGACCGCAGGCGGCAGCACGCTCGCCCCCGGCCAGCTCGTCCAGGCGCGCATCCTCGCCAGCGGCGGTGCCGCCAAGAGCGGCGTGATGGTGCCGCAGGACGCGGTGCAGACGCTTGGGACCGAGAGCGTGGTGTTCGTGCGGACCGCCCAGGGCTTCCGCGCGCAGCCGGTCCGGATCGGCAGCCGATCGGGCGGCATGGTGGCGATCACCGGCGGCCTTTCCGCCGGCACGCCGATCGCCACCACCAATGCCTTCCTGCTCAAGGCCGAGATCGAGAAGGAGTCGGCGGAATGATTGGCCGCATCCTCTCCCTCTCGGTCCGGATGCGATGGCTCGTCGCCTTCCTGACCCTCGTCGTCATCGGCTTCGGCCTGTGGCAGATCACCAAGCTCCCGATCGACGCGGTGCCCGACGTCACCAACCGTCAGGTGCAGATCAGCACCTTCGCCCCGACGCTCGGGCCGGTCGATATCGAGAAGCAGGTCACGTTCCCCGTCGAAACCGCGCTTGCGGGCATCCCCGGCTTGGAGATGACGCGCTCCATCTCGCGCAACGGCTTCAGCCAGGTAACGGCGGTTTTCGCCGATTCCACCGATATTTACTTCGCGCGCCAGCAGGTCACGGAACGGCTCGCGCAGTCGCGCGACAGCCTGCCCGCCAACGCGCAGCCGATCCTCGCACCGCTCAGCACCGGCCTGGGCGAGATCTTCTTCTACTCGGTCGCCTTCCGTCACCCCGACGGCAAGGGCATCAAGACGGTCGACGGGAAGCCGGGCTGGCAGTCGGACGGCAGCTATCTCACCCCGGAAGGTGAGCGGCTGACCACCGAGCTGGCGAAGGCCGCCTATCTTCGCACGGTCCAGGACTGGATCATCCGCCCGCAAATGCGCGCTGTGCGCGGCGTCGCCGGCGTCGATTCCAACGGCGGCTATGTGAAGCAATATCTGATCGAGCCGAACCTGAACGCGCTCGCCAGCTACGGCCTGTCGGTGACGGAGCTGGCGGACGCGATGGAGCGCGCGAACCTCTCCGCCGGGTCCAACTATGTGCGCCGGGCCGGCGAGAGCTTCCTAGTCCGCGCCGATGCCCGGCTGAAGTCGATCGAGGACATTCAGGAGGCGGTCGTCGCCACCCGCAACGGCGTCCCGGTCCGCGTCAAGGACGTGGGCCAGGTCGTGATCGGCGGTGCAGTCCGCACCGGCTCGGGTAGCCGCATGGGATCGGAAGCGGTCATTTCGACCGTGCTGATGCTGGTCGGCGACAACAGTCGCATCGTCGCAACCGATGCCGCCGAGAAATTGACGCAGATCAACAAGGTGCTGCCGCCCGACGTGTTCGCCGAGCCGGTCTATAATCGATCCAAGCTCGTCAATGCCACGATCGCGACCGTCGAGAAGAACCTGACCGAAGGCGCGCTGCTCGTCATCGTCGTCCTGTTCCTGCTGCTCGGCAATATCCGCGCCGCGCTCATCACCGCCGCGGTCATCCCGATCACGATGCTGATGACGGCGGCCGGCATGAACGGGCTTGGCGTGTCCGGCAACCTGATGAGCTTGGGCGCGCTCGACTTCGGCCTGATCGTCGACGGCGCGGTCATCATCGTCGAGAACGCGCTACGCCGCCTCGCCGAGCGTCAGGAGCATGAGGGTCGCCTTCTCACCCGCGAGGAGCGGATGGAGGAAACCACCCTCGCCGCGAAGGAGATGGTGCGGCCGACCGTCTATGGTCAGCTCATCATCTTCCTCGTCTTCGTGCCATTGCTCACCTTCCAAGGCGTCGAGGGCAAGACGTTCGCGCCGATGGCGATCACGTTGATGGTGGCGCTCGCCTCCGCCTTCGTCCTGTCGCTGACCTTCGTGCCGGCGATGATCGCGATCGTGGTGACGGGCAAGGTCAGCGAGACCGAGGTGAAGCCGATCCGCTGGTTCAAGGAACGCTACGCCCCCGTGCTGGGGCGGGCCGTTGCCCGGCCGATGCCCTTTATCCTGGGCGGCGTCGGTGTGTTCGCAGCGGCGGTGCTGAGCTTCGGCCTGCTCGGCGAGGAGTTCATGCCGCAGCTCGACGAGAAGGACATCACCGTCACCAACTTCCGCGTGCCATCGGCCTCGATCGACCAATCGACACAGATGCAGCTTCAGATCGAGAACGCCCTGAAAACGCTTCCCGAGGTGGCGCTGGTCTTCTCCAAGAACGGCAACGCCGACCTTGGCACCGATCCGATGCCGCCCAATGCGTCGGACACTTACGTCATCCCCAAGCCGGAAGATGAATGGCCGGCAGAGGTGAAGAGCAAGGAGGACATTCTTCGCCGCATCGAGGAGCGGATGAAGCCGCTCATCGGCAACCGCACCGAGATCCAGCAACCGATCCAGATGCGGTTCAACGAGCTGATCGCCGGCGTCCGGTCGGACGTCGCGATCAAGCTCTACGGCGACGACCTCGACGCGATGAGCGAACAGGCGAAGCGCATTGCCGTGGCAATGCGCACCATCCCCGGCGCGGCCGATGTGAGTGCCGAGCAGACGTCGGGTGCCCCGACGTTTGACGTGCAGATCGATCGGCAAGCGGCAGGTCGCTACGGCCTGTCGGTAGAGGAGGTGGCGAACACCGTCTCGGCCGCGCTCGGCGGTCGCGAGGCCGGGCTGCTGTTCGAGGGCGACCGCCGCTTTGACGTGGTGGTCCGCCTCCCCGACGCGCAGCGCGACGACGTGGAGACGCTGGGCTCGATCCCGGTGATGCTGCCCGCGGCCGAGGGTCAGGTCGCGCGCTCGATCCCGCTCAGCCAGGTCGCGCGGTTCAGCTACACCCAGGGGTTGAACCAGATCAGCCGCGAGAACGGCAAGCGCATGGTGGTCGTCCAGATCAACGTGCGCGGGCGCGATCTAGGCGGCTTCGTCCAAGAGGCGCAGGCCAAGATCGGCCAGATGCAGCTTCCCGCCGGCATGTATACGGCGTGGGGCGGCACCTTCGAGAGCCTGCAATCCGCGCGGTTGCGGCTCCTGATCGTCGTGCCGATCTGTTTCCTCGCCATCTACGCGCTGCTCTACATGGCGCTGGGGGGCTTCATCCCTGCGGCGATCGTGTTCTCGGCCGTGCCGATGGCGCTGGCGGGCGGCGTGTTCGCGCTGTTGCTGCGCGGCATCCCCTTCTCGATCACCGCCGCTGTCGGCTTCATCGCCCTATCGGGCGTCGCGGTCCTCAACGGGCTCGTGATGATGAGCGCGATCGGGAAGCGGCGCGAGGAAGGGCAGAGCGACGACGAGGCGATCGTGGGTGGCGCGATGGAGCGCGTCCGCCCAGTGCTGATGACGGCATTGGTCGCGTCGCTCGGCTTCGTGCCGATGGCGCTCGCCACCGGCACCGGCGCCGAGGTGCAACGGCCGCTCGCGACCGTCGTCATCGGCGGCCTCATCACCTCGACCGCCCTCACGCTGCTGGTGCTGCCAGCGATCACCGCGCTCGCAAGCCGTTGGTCGCATCGGCGCCGCACCGACCCTGCCACTCCTACCCACGCCATCGCGTGACGAACCGGAGACGAGACACCGTGGACATATCCATCACCCGCCCGTGGCGGCTCCCGCCGCCTTTTCGCGCCGCGTCAATGTTCATCGCGGTCGCCGCGGCGACATTCATGGCGAGCGCCGCCTACGCACACGGCGTCGCCGAGGGCGATCAGGCGTTCATTGAAACGATCAACGGACCGGCCCCGGGCGCCTTCCTCTACCTTGGCGCCAAGCACATGGTCACGGGCTACGACCATCTGCTGTTCCTGTTCGGGGTGATCTTCTTCCTCTACCGGATGAAGCAGGTCGCCGCCTACGTGACGCTCTTCGCGATCGGCCACAGCACGACGCTGATCGCCGGCGTCCTGCTCGGCACCCACGTCAACCCCTACGCGATCGACGCCATCATCGGCCTGTCCGTCGTCTATAAAGCGCTCGACAATCTAGGCGCCTATCAACGCTGGTTCGGCGTCCAGCCCAATACCAAGGTCGCGGTGCTGGTCTTCGGCCTGTTCCACGGCTTCGGCCTAGCCACCAAGCTCCAGGACTTCGCGCTGCCGTCGAACGGGCTGTTGGTGAACCTGCTGTCGTTCAACGTCGGCGTCGAGATCGGCCAGTTGCTCGCCCTGTCCGCGATCTTGATCGGGATGGGCTATTGGCGTCGCACCCCCAGCTTCCGCCGACACGCCATCGCCGCGAACGTGGTCCTGATGACCGCCGGCTTCGTCCTTACCGGCTACCAGCTCGCCGGCCTCATTCTCGAAGGGAACGCCTGATGACCAGCTCGAACCTCCCGAATGCCGGCGATCTGCCGACGCTACACCAACTCAATCGGGCGACCCTCACCGCGTTCGGCGTCGCCGTCGTGCTGCTCGTCACCACCATCCTTCCCGCGGAATATGGCGTCGATCCGATCGGCACGGGCCGTCTGTTCGGCCTCACCCGCATGGGCGAGGTCAAGCAGGCCGAACATGCGGCCGAGGCCGCGACGGCACCCGCAGTCACAGCGCCGTCGCCGGCAGCATCGGGCGCGCCGGCTACCGCACAGACCGCCGAGGTCAAGATCACGCTCGCGCCCGACGAGGGCCGCGAGGTGAAGGCCGACATGCGCGCCGGGGATCGAATGACATACGCATGGTCGACCGGGGGACCGGAGGTCCGCTTCGAGCTGCATGGTGAGGAACACGGCGCGCCCGCCGACCAATATTCCAGTTACGAGAAAGGCTCATCCGCCGGCGAGAAGGGCGAGTTCCAGGCGCCGTTCGACGGGATGCACGGGTGGTATTGGCGCAACCGCACCGCTGCGCCCGTCACTATCACCGTGACGGCCACCGGCACGTTCCGCAGCTTCGCCGCCAAGCCGAAATCCTGATCGCAGCACCCCCGTTCCACCGCTTTCACCACGAGGAGAAGACCATGAAATACGCTGTTCTGGCATTCGCGGCCCTGATCGCTGCCCCCGCTGCCGCCCACCCCGACCATGACGACGAGGCGCACAACCAGGCGCCGGCCGACGTCGCCCGTCAGCATGTCGTGCGCATGGTGGCGCAATCGAAGCTCGCTCCGAGTTGGTCCAAGGCGACTGTGCAAGGCACCGAGAAGCGCACCGCCAACGGCGTTCAGCAGACCGTCGTGACGTTCACCAACCCCGCCGAGCCCGCCGCCAAGCGCACGCTCCACGTCGTCATGGGCGCCGATGGCAAGGTCGTGTCCGCCACCCCATCGGCTCGATAACACACCGCTGGATGGCTTAGTCCGCCGCCGCGCCGCTACCGAGCGGCGCGGCGCACCAGACATCACCCGACGACGGGGACACAAGGCCAAGAATGTTTGCGGGCCGAGCGCTTCGCCTAACGGATATTCATTGAGAATCAGGGCGGATCGATTAGACCGGTTTTCGGAGGCTTTGTCCGCGGCGACGCGAGCATTGCCTTCTTCCGTTTCAGGGCAATGGCTTCGGACGGGTCCACCTTAGCCTCGCTGATTGTTCATCTTGTCGAGCGCTGTTCGCAGGCTTCGTGCCAGCTTGCCGGCATCATCGTTCGCCCAGAAGTGCATGAAGAATAGCCGCGGTTCGTCGTTCAGCATGTGATTGTGAAGCGCGGTGACTTCGATTCCGCCGGCTCGCAGGGCGCGAAGCACCAGGTCCACCTCACTCGCAATCATCACGAAGTCGCCTGTGATCGCGGCCTTGCCGTTGCCGGTGGGCTGGAAATTGATCGCCGTTGAGGTGCCCATCGATGCCGGCGTGACCATGCCTCCGTCCATCAGCCGTTCGGCGCGGGGGAAGCTGTATTGCAGCACGCCGCCGTTGGGTTTGCCCTTGGCGCCGAGCGCCTGATCGAGTGCGGCGGCATTTAGGTCGATCGGAGACGACGCGCCCGCTCCCGAAGGTTGCGAGTCCCGCGAGGGCGAGACGAGCGGGGTCGCGCTGGCCGCGAGTGCCTGATGCAACGCCGTCGCGAGCTTCACGGGATCGCCGTGCCCCGCGACGTGCATATACATGGTCGCCGGCGCCGACCGTAGCAGGTGGTTGTGGAGCGCCGTGATCGTGAAGCCTGATGCGAGCAGCCGGCTCATCACCGGGTTCACTTCCTCATGCGTCAGCACCAGGTCGCCCATGACCATCGCTTCGTCGCCCATCGGCTGAAACGCCGCCCAGGAACCAAGCGCAAGCGCCGGCTTGATCGCCACGCCGTCAAGCGTCACCTTCAGGTCCGAGCGCGGAAAGCCATAACGATGGACGCCGCCCGCCTGTTCGGTGCCGGGCCGCCCCAGCGCGCGATCGACCGCAGGCCAGTCGGGTGCGGCCGAGGCTGGAGCCGTGATGCCGAGGGTCAGAACCCCGGCTAGCAAAATCGCTTTCAACATGCGCACCACTCCGTCCTGAGTAACCGTCACAAGCCGACGAACAGGGTCGCGCTCAACACATGGTTGGTCCGATCCTCGCCACGGCGGAAAACACGCTGATTGAGATAGCCGGGCTCCAGTCGCATCCGCTTGGCTACGGGCAAGCCGACACCGACGAAGGTGCGCCACTGATCCACCCCGTCCCGGGCGCCCCATTGTGTCGAGTTCAGATTGAAGAACCCTTCGGTGAAGGCAACCGCCTGAACCGCGCCCTTGCGCGCGATCGGCACCTGCAACCGGACGAACTGGCGCAGCCGCCATCCCGTGTCATCGCGGCCCTCGATCATGCGCTGTTCGAGCCTGGTGCGGCTAATGACCAGAGGAGCGCCCGCTTTCGTTCGCAGGGCCGCGAACTGAAGCTGCTGCCAGATGCGATGTTCTTTGGTGGTCCGGCCTGTCTCCGGATCGGTGCGAACATAGGCGTAGCCGACCACGGCATGAGCGTCGCGACCGATCCGCGCGCCGATGGCCGGGCGCAAGACTAGCTGACTGCCGCCGCCAACATCGTCGATCGCGCGCGCCTGACCTTCAAGCCAGAGGAACAGGTCGCCGCGAACCGTTCCCGAGGCGATAACGGCCGCCCATGCCTGCGTATCGTCCTCGGCGACGGCGGGCTGGGCGGCTCCGAGCAGCAATGCGCCAATGAGCCATTGCAAGACCCACCTCATCGTATCGCTCCTAACGCGTATAGCGCCAGTCCGGCGGCCGACGTCGCCAGCAGCGTCGTGATGACTCCTGCCCGCGTCATGAAGATCGCGTAAGCAGCCCCCAATGACAGCACGAGGGCGGCCGGATCGATGCTGGTCAACACCGGCGCGTCGAACCGAATAGGGCCTGCCGACACCGCGATCGTCGTGCGGAAGAGTGTGTGCAGCGCGAACCAGATCGCGAGGTTGAGGACAACGCCGACGACCGCGGCCGTGATGGCGGATAGCGCGCCCGCGACCGCAGCATTGCCGCGCAGCCGCTCGATGAACGGCGCGCCGAGGAAGATCCACAGGAAGCACGGCACGAACGTCACCCAGGTCGCCAGCAACCCGCCGAGGGTTCCGGCGACCAGCGGTGACAGCGTTCCGGGATCACGATAGGCACCAAGGAAGCCGACGAATTGCAGGACCATGATGAGCGGTCCCGGCGTCGTCTCCGCCATGCCTAACCCGTCGAGCATCTCCTTCGGACCCAGCCAGCCATAAGTGCCGACCGCCTGCTGCGCGACATAGGCGAGAACGGCATAGGCACCCCCGAACGTCACCATCGCCATCGTCGAGAAAAACGTCGCTATCCGGCTGAACACGTCGTCGGGGCCAAACGCGACCAGAAGCGCCGCTACCGGCACCAGCCACAGCGCGAGCCAGACGATCGCCGTGCGCACCGTCTCCCGCCAGGTCGGGCGGGCGTGGTCGGGCAGTTCCTCGCCGAGCAGCGTATCGGCATCGGCAACGGTTGCGCCTTTCGAAGCGCCATGACCGCCACCGCGGAATGCGGTGCTCCCCTGCCGCGCCGACCACCACCCGATGATCCCGGCGCCCAGCACGATGAGCGGGAATGGCGCACCGGCGAAGAAGATCAGGACGAAGGCGACCGCAGCGAGGATTCGCGCCGGTGCGCTTTTGAGGGCGCGGCTGCCGATCCGCACGACCGCCTGGAGGACGACGGCCAACACCGCGGCCTTGAGGCCGAAGAACAGTGCCGAGACGAGACCTACACGGCCATAAAGGACATAAATCCAGCTCAGCGCCATGATCGCGACCGCGCCGGGGATGACGAACAGCACGCCGGCGACGATGCCGCCCTTCGTGCGATGCATCAGCCATCCGATATAGGTGGCGAGCTGCTGTGCCTCCGGGCCAGGCAGCAACATGCAGTAGTTGAGCGCGTGGAGGAAACGCTGCTCGCCGATCCACCGCTTTTCGTCGACGAGAATGCGGTGCATCACCGCGATCTGCCCGGCGGGTCCACCGAAGGATAGCATGGCGATCCTCAGCCAAACCCAGAAGGCTTCGCCGAGTGTGACCGGCTCCGGCCGGGCGCTTGTTCGCGCATCGATCGTCGCCACCGTCATGCCGAAATCTTCCCGCGTGCGGGTTGGTGCGAGGTCCAGTTGTGCTTTTCGCCCTGCGCGTCGCGGCTCCATCGATAGAGCGCATCATACACCGCCATACCGGCCTCAAGCTGGGCATGATCGTCATCGTGGATGCGTGAAAGACCAAGCGAGATGGCCAGCAACCCCGCGGCTTCGGGAGCGATGTCCAGACGATCCGTGTCCGCGCCGCGCACAATCGACGCGACCCGAACAAGAGCATCGTTGGCGCTCAGACCAAACGCTTCGAGCATCACGTCAAAGGTGCAGCGTTCGCCCCGATGGCTCCACAGCACACCTTGATCGGAAACGTCGAACGGCTCCGCCTGCTGCTGCGTGGCTATGGTCACCACTTCGCTGGGCGCGACGAAGAGAAAGCGGGCTTCCGGATCGATAAACCGGCGAATCAGCCAAGGGCAGGCAATGCGGTCGACCTTGGGTCGCGCCCGCGTCACCCACCATGTTCGTCCGTCACTGTGTCGCGGCGGCAAATGGTCCAGCGATACCGTGGAAAACCCCGCAGCGAGCCATGAAGCGAAACCGCCTTCCAGCGCGTCGGCTGCTACGCCCTCGCTGCGTAGAATAGAAGCCGCAGCAACCGCCCTTCCGTCACCGGCCTCATCGATCACGACGACGCTTGCAGCCTTGATCGCAGACCAGTCGTCCGGCTTGTCGAAACTGCGAAAGATCGATCCAGGAACAGCTTGTTTCGGTGCGAGACGAATATCTACGAGTGTTGGCGACCCCGGCAGGGCAACCAGACGAGCGAGTTTATCGGAACTGATCGTATTGAGCGAAGGCATGGCGCGTCTCTAGCAAAATGGAGCTGGACGCGATTCTTTGGCTAACGCCTCATGGGGAGATCGCAATCCCCATCGCTCTGTATCAAACACGAGAACCATCCAAAGTCAATTGCGCCGCGAGTTGTAGCCGATGGTGTCAAACTGTTCGGTTGTGATGCCACCTCCACCTGCCCGTTTTGCGTGGGGTTGCCGGTCTCAGAACCCCGGATCATAATGTCGGCGGGGTGAGTGGGCGTGAAGGCGTCAAGCCCAGTTGTGCCAGCAACGAACCCCCAGCGGGACGGGCGAGCGCGGTCGACACTACCTCCCGATGCGAAGCAATTTTCTCGTAACCTGTTGCCGATTGCTTCCTTCCGCAACTGTCATCGAGAGATTGAGAAAAGGAACTCCGCAGGGCGCCTCGAGCAGGCAATATCGGAAACGACGAGCACGCGGCGGATCGCCTTAAATCTGAACGCTGCTGGTGGTTTGGTCGAGAGCCGGCGACTGACCGCTTTCATCCGGAGCAGCCATTCGGTGCTCGCTTCCCGAACGACATGGATTGTCGGAAACAACCTGAGCATCGAGGCGCACATTGAGATAATACAGTTATCATATAAGCGGATTTGACGCCTTTCTATAAGGTGGGTATGTGCATCCCGGCGGAGGGCAGGGCATTTGGACACTGAAAAGACGATATTCTGGTCATGGCAGAGCGATTTTGATGGGCGCGTGACGCGTGAGGCTATCTATGGGGTCGAACCGCACAGCTTCGACCAGATTGTCGCGCTGTCCAGATGAGCCTCCCAGCGCCCATCAGCAGCCGGCGAGGCCGACAGGCCGTCGACCTCGCCTGGGAGGTGACCAAGCTGAACTGTCGATCGCCAATCACGATCAACGCCGAGCTGATCGCCGCCTATCAGGCGGCATCCTCGCCGCATTCCCTGCGCGCGCTTGCCAGCGACATCGAGGCGTTCGACCATTGGTGCCGCCGAAACGGGCGCGTGACCTCGCCGGCGACTCCCGAGACGGTCGCCGACTATCTCGATGCCCGGGCAGGGCAGGGGGCGAAACCCGCCTCGCTCGGTCGCTACAAGGCGTCGATCGCCAAGATCCACCAGCTGCTCGACATCAAGGATCCCACCCAGGCCGAGCTGGTCAAGCTGCGGCTCCGCGCGATCCGCCGGGAGAAGGGCAGCACGCAAGCCCAGGCGCGGCCGCTGCGGTTCAAGGGGCCGGTGCGCAATGTCGAGCGGGACGCACCCCGGGGGCTTAATGTGCGGGGGCTGCTTGAGGCCTGCGCGGATGATTTGCCGGGGCTCAGGAATCGGGCTTTGCTGTCGGTCGCCTACGACACGGGCTTGCGCGCCTCCGAGCTGGTCGCGGTCGAGGTCGAGCACATTGTGGACGCCATCGATCCCGAGGCGCGGCTGCTGACGATTTCGCGCAGCAAGGGCGATCAGGAGGGAAAGGGCGCGACCGCGTTCCTCAGCCCGCGCTCGGTGCGGGCGATCGCCGCCTGGACTGCGGCTGCCGACATCGAGGAGGGACCGCTGTTTCGCCGGGTGCAGGTGCGCCGCTACAAGGCGCGGGCCGCGGTCAAGGGGCGGCGGATCGAGACGATTTCTGGCCGCGAAAGCTGGGATCTGCGCAAGACATTGCCGAAGTCGGCGGTGCCGGCGCGCACCGAATATGATGTGGGAGAGGGGGCGTTGCACCCGGGTTCGATCGGGCCGATCTGGCGGGCAATGATCCGGCGCGCCTTCGACAAGGGCGCGCTGAGCGACCTCACCGCCGATGATCTGGCGCAGTTGCTCAAGGGCGTGAGCGCGCATTCGACGCGGGTGGGCTTGAACCAGGATCTGTTTGCGAGCGGCGAGGATCTGGCGGGGATCATGGATGCGCTACGCTGGAAGAGTCCCCGGATGCCGCTCGCCTATAATCGCAATCTGGCGGCAGAGCAGGGTGCCGCCGGCCGCTTGATCGCGAAAATCGGGTGATTAGATCTTGAGCTGCGCACAATTAGGTATTTGTGACGGTGTTTGAAAATTCCGAGTGCGCCAGATCACGCGGATTAGCGTTCCAGCGAATGTCCTACGGAATCGGAAAAGAAAACCCGCCCGTCTTTTGACGGGCGGGCAAGGAAAGGTGTCTACGTCTCACCGAGACTCCTTCGGGTCGCTGGCTGATGCTATGCCTTCGTGTTTCGGATTCAAGGCTAAACTAGCGGGGCTGAGCAGTTTCTCAGGCTGTGTACATCGCCGCGACCGACGACCTGGAAATATGCGCTAGCCTTGCGTTTATGCGCAATCATGATCGATGTATTATATATACATGATTGGAGCGCGAGTCGTGGACGGTGTCTCGAAAATCAGAGAAGAAGAGCTGACTCCTTTGGTGGAGGAATTTTACGCGCGGGTCCGCGCCGATCCCGCGCTTGGGCCGATTTTCAACGATGCGATCGATGACTGGCCGGAGCATCTTGGGAAGCTGACTGCGTTCTGGTCCTCCGTCATGCTCACCAGTGGCCGATACAAGGGGCAACCGGTGCCGGCCCATTTGAAGCATAAGGCCAGGATAACGCCCGCGCTGTTCGAGCGCTGGCTCGCACTCTGGGTTCAAACGACCAATGACAGGATGACGCCCGAAGCGGCAGCGGCGCTACAAGCGAAGGCGCGGCGCATCGCCGAGAGCCTGCAACTGGCGATGTTCTTCCAACTGGAGGAACGGAGTGCTGCATCGGTCGCCAACGCGGAACGTAAGGATGCCATCGAGCGACCAGGGCAAACCCATGGCTGAAATCTTGCCTTACCGTTCCACGCCGGTGTTCAACCAGGACACTCTGCCGGCTGCCTTGCGCGCGCGACATGACACGAAGGCTGGTGTTTGGGGCGTGATCCGGGTTTTGGAGGGCGAACTCCGGCTAACCTACCTCGAGCCACCTTCGGAGATCGTCCTGACGCCTGACCAGCCTGGCTTGATTCTCCCTCAGCAACCGCATTTCGTAACGCCGACAGGGCCGATGAAGATGCAGGTGGATTTTTACGATCACATTCCCAAGCTCTGACATTCCGGGATTTTCAACGCATTCAAAAAGGAGAAGTTGATGACGCAGCCCCTCAGCGATCAGACCATTGCGCTCGTCAAGGCGACCGTCCCCGCGCTCGAAGCGCATGGCCTCGACATCGTGAACGAGATGTATTCCCGGATGTTCCAGAACCCGAACATTCGCGACCTTTTCAACCAATCGCACCATGGTGATGCCGGTTCGCAGCCGCGGGCGCTGACCGGCGCCATTCTCGCCTATGCGAGCAACATCGAAAATCTCGGTGCGCTTGCCCCGGCGGTCGAGCGGATCGCGCAGAAGCATGTCGGCCTGCAAATTCTGCCCGAACATTATCCGCACGTTGCCGAGGCGCTCCTGGGGGCGATCAAGGCGGTGCTGGGGGATGCGGCCACCGATGAGATTCTCGCTGCCTGGGGCGAAGCCTACTGGTTCCTGGCCAACATCCTGATCGCCCGCGAGCAGCGAGTCTACTCAGAACAGAAGGATGCGACCGGCGGATGGAATGGCTGGCGCGATTTTCGCGTCGAGGACGTCGTGCGTGAGAGCAGCGTCATCAATTCCTTCGTTCTGCGCCCCGTTGATGGCGGGGCCGTCATGCGGCACAAGCCCGGGCAATATCTGACCTTCTGGCTTGAAATTCCGGGACATCCGCCAGTCAAGCGCAACTATTCGATTTCAGCAGCCCCCAACGGCGAAACCTATCGCATTTCGGTCAAGCGTGAGCCGCTTGGTCTTGCGTCAGGCTGGCTTCATGATGAAGCCAAGCCGGGCACGGTGCTCAAAGTTGCCGCGCCTGCAGGCGAATTCTTCCTGGCAGCGCATGTCGAACGCCCGGTGATCCTCCTGTCGGGCGGCGTGGGGCTGACCCCGATGGTGGCCATGCTCGAAACGCTTGCTGAGGGCGAGGCGGGAGTCCCCGTGCACTATGTCCACGGAACTCATGACCGCGATACCCACGCAATGCGTGATCATGTTCGCGCTGTCGCTGGGCGGGGCAAGTCAATCACCGTCACCGATTTTCATCAGACCCCGCTCGAAGATGAAGTCGCAGGACGGGATTATGACGTCGCCGGCATCATTACCGACGAATGGCTGGTCGCCAACACGCCTGTAGGTGAGGCCGATTACTATATCTGCGGACCACGCCCGTTTCTGCGGCACGCCGTCTCGACCTTGTCGCTGGCTGGCGTCCCATCCGACCGCATTCATTACGAATTCTTCGGTCCGGCGGACGAATTGCTCGCCGCCTGACTGAGCGCGGAGAAGGGCGACATCGCCCTTCTCCGCGTCTACTCAAACCGCCATGTCGGGGGCGTCACATAAAACGGGCACAGATATACGCTCTCATGACTGCCATCCGAGACGCTGGCCGAGTTTACTCCTTCGCTGGCCTCGAGACCAGCGGTCGCATTGACCTTGGCGGGTGTGCCGCGGGCGCCTGATCGACGACGATTGATCATGCTCTCATCCGCGGGTTGATTACCGCACTACCCGTATCCGTCGCTGGGCCTATCCTCCGTATAAGTTCGGGCGTCGGACGAACCTGCCCCACCGTACACCGTGGATTGCCCATCACAGTCGGGTGCCCGCGGCACGTCGGCCAAGGCTATGCAGTTGGTGCGCTGGCGCCTCCTCTCGTTAATGTCGTGGGTGGATCAGCCGGCTATCGCCGGCGACACCCGACGGGCGATGTCCCAGGCATAGCCGAACAGTTCACGCGCGATCGCGGTGGTCACCTTGGGCTGAGGCTTGCCCGTGGCCGCCAGGCGACGGTAGCGCTGGCAATGGTTCCGTTCAGCGAGCCCGAGCTGATCGCCCAGGAGATCATGCGTCTCGTCGATCGATCCCGCGCCGAAGCAAGGACAAGCCTATGACGGATATCCAGCGGCTCCCGCTTCTTCGTCTCTGCGGTATCGCGGGCGTGATCGGCGCGATCCTCTGGACGCTCGGCGACGCGCTGATCATCGGGGCTAGGGCAAGTCCCGACGACTATCCGCTGATCCTGAAGACCTATGCCGATCGCATCCAGTTCGACGGTGTCGCGCTGATGCTTCCATCCTCCGAGGCGCGGCTCGCCGCGGGCGCGCTGGTGGCCGATGCCGGCATCGTCTTCTATCTCGCGGGCTGCTGGCATCTGCTCGAAGGGCTGCGTCCGGCGATGGGCTGGTGGCGCTGGCTGACCTTCGTCCTGCTGGTCGCCGGCAACGCCTGGTCTCCGCTCGGCCATGCGGGCTTCTACTATGTCGGCATGGCCTACAAGACGATCCTCGAAACGCCGGCCGCGGCCCATGGCGCGCTGCTCGATCTCGGCCAGCACTTCTACCATGTCCTGCTCATCGCCTGGTTGATGCCGATCGTGACGCTGGGCCTGGCGCTGCTGCTCCTCGGGATCGTCATCGCGCTGGGCCGCACCGCCTGGCCACGCTGGTTCGCAGCGCTGGCCAATCCCGTCTCGCTGGTCGCGATCGGCATGCTGATCGCGCGCATCCTGCCCGAGCCGGCGCACACCTGGCTTGACGGCGCCGCGTTCAACCTCGGCTGGCTCGTTGTCTATGCCGTCTCGACGGCGCTGCTCTGGAATGGTGGCCGTTCGCCGGTCGCATCACGGGACGAAGCAGCATGACCGAAGCTGCGACAGCGACAGGCGACGAACAAGTGGGGGAGGAAGCATCAGGCGCTTTCAGCATGAAGCCACTGATGTTCGAGACCTTCGTCTGCTCGATGGCGATGATGTCGTTCGTGGCGCTCGCGGGCCCCATCGCGCGCGTGCTTGGCCTCGAGCCATGGCAGGTCGGCGGGGCGATGACCGCGTCGGGCATCGCCTGGATGATCATGGCGCGGTTCTGGGGCGGCCTTAGCGATCGGCGCGGCGCTCGTCGCTTGACGGCTTGATTGGATCGGGGGCGCCGCGATCAAGCGTTACCGCTCGGTTAGAGAATGGGATGACCAAATTATCGCTGCAACTTTGCCATCGCTTCCACTTCGATGGTTGTAAGCTCGTCGATTGTCAGGTCGAGCGCAGAGCGCTGCGTCTTCAAGTCGACCAACCTTTCCCGGATGCGGGCAATCAATCGCTCCATTTGCTCCTTATGCTCGGGATCGGCATCGTAGAGATCGAGAAACTCCTTGATTTCCTTGATGGAGAAGCCAAGGCGTTTGCCGCGCAAAATCAGCTGTATGCGTCCGATCTCACGCCTGGAATATGCCCGGGTACTGCCTACCCGTTGAGGGGCGATAAGCCCCTCCTTTTCGTAGAAGCGTAGCGTGCGAAGTGTCAGTCCGAGTTCCTGAGCGACATCCTGGATGCCGTACACTTGTAAATCCGCATCCTTTGCGCGGGTTCTCCCCTTGTGCGTGGGGTTGTCGCGATCCGCGTCCTTAAGCGTTTCATCGTCCTCGGCGAGGTGGAGCGAGTTCCCCATGCCATCCACTCCCTGTCCTCCAATCACGGCTACCCTACCACTCAAGCGCATAAGCCTCGTAGCTTGACAGGGGATAGAGGCTCAGGCGAGCTTTTTGTTCTCCTCCTCGATCAAATCCTTCTTCGAAAGTTTGCCGATCAACGTCTTGGGCAGGCTGTCCCGGAATGCGAAGGCCTTGGGCATCTCGATCTTGCTGAGGCGATCCTGCAAAAAGACCTTGAGTTCATCGACGGTCAGGTTCGATCCCTCGTGCAGCGCGATGAACAACTTGGGAGATTGACCTCTGTAGGCGTCAGGAATCGCGATTGCGATCGCCTCCTTTACCGCCGGGTGCTGATAGGCCGCATCCTCGATGATCCGGGGATATACATTATATCCGCCACAGAAGATGATGTCCTTGATGCGGTCGACGAGGAAGAGATAGCCATCCTCATCAAAATAGCCGATATCGCCGGTTCGTAGCGCGCCATCGACGAAGACAGCACTGGTTTCTGCAGGGCGCTGCCAATAGCCCTTCATCACCTGAGGGCCGCGGGCGCACACTTCTCCGCGTTCTCCCTGGGGAAGAACCCGCGAGGGATTCTCCGGATCTCGGATCTCGATGATGGTGCCGGGGAAACTTGGGCCGCAGCTATTGTCCTTCACCGTCCCAAACAACGGGTTGCAGGCGATGATCGGGGCGGTTTCGGAGAGCCCATATCCTTCCACGACCCTGGCACGCGTGCGTGCCTCGAACTCCTCGCGTACCTCGAGCGGGAGCGGTGCGCCGCCGGATATACAGGCGCGCACGGCCGAGAGATCGGGTATCTCGTCGTCCGGAAGCGCGTTCAGGGCAACATAGATCGTAGGCACGCCGAAGAACTGTGTCGGCGGCTTGCGCTTCATCGTGTTGAGAACCTGCTTCATCTCAAACCGTGGCAGCAGGACGATTTCGGCGCCGATTTCGACTGAGAAGTTGAGCACCGTCGTGAGTGCGAAGACGTGAAACATGGGCAGGACGCCGAGAGTTCTCTCCTGCTGCGGGCGAAGTCCTCCCACATGCACCACCATCTGGGCGCTGTTCGCCGTGAGGTTGGCGTGGGTCAGCATTGCGCCCTTGGGCACGCCGGTTGTGCCTCCGGTATATTGAAGGACCGCGACATCATCAGGGTGACGTTCTACCGCGTCAGGTTCGGCATCATGGGCGAGAAGCGCCTTGAGCCGGACATGAAGGCCTTCGTCGAGTATCCGCGCGTGGTCTTTTCGCTTGAATAGCGCAAAGCCCAGGCCTTGCAGCCAGGGCAGCATATCCCTCATGCCGCACAACACGATCTTGTCCAGCCCGGCACGTGGCGCGACGGCTTGCACTTTCTCGTGGATTATCCGGACGTCCGGTACCGCCATCATGCGCGTTCCCGAGTCCCGGATCTGATGCTCCAGTTCGCGCTCCGTGTAGAGCGGGTTGAAGTTGACCACGATCGCACCCACGCGCAGCGCCGCGAAGTACAATATCGCGAAATAGGGGCAGTTCGGCAGGCACAGGCCGAATCGATCGCCCTTGCGCAGCCCCTGATCCTGCAATCCACGTGCTGCACGGCGAACGAGTTGCCCCACCTGCGCATAAGTCCAGGTTCGCCCGAGAAAGTCGATGGCGACGCGTTCGGGATAAAGGTTCAACGCATTGTCGAGGAGGTCGGTCAGGAGCCGTGGCGGAATTGCCGGTTCCGGTATCGACGGGAAGGCGCTGATGGCGGGCTGGGGCATGGCGATCTCCAGCATCAGAAGTGGAAACGTCCGCCGAGCGACAGCACGACGGCGTGCGCGTCCTCGAGCTTGCCGTCCATCAGGATCGGCGTCTGCACGGCCGTGCCGGCATAGGCCGCTGTCGTGCGATCAATAGTCGTATCCTTGAACGTAATATACGCTGCGCCCGCATCGAGCGTGAACCGGGAAGACACGGCATAGCTTGTGCCGGCAGCGAAATTCCAACGGTTGCTGTCAGGCACTCGAGCGTCCCGATTGCCGTTGCGCGTCGGGGTCTGGGCATGTTGAACGCCGGCACGAACGGTCCAGGCTGGTGTGACCGCGTAATCGATGCCGCCTGCGAAGCTCCAAGTGTCCCGGTAATTTTCCGGGATTGAAACGTTGAGCGGCGCGCCGAGCCGGATAGCGTCGAATTTCGACCAACCCATGCGGGTCACCTGACCGTTGAGGGTGACCTTGGGCGACACCGCCACGCGCGCTCCGAAGATCGCCTGCCAGGGGGTCTCGAACGTAGCGTTTGCATTCACTACGCTGTTTTGCCCGGCGAGCGGACCAAGAAGACCGGTCGTCGTCACCGAACCGTCGAGATTATGCTTCACGCTCGACTTGTAGCTGGCGCCCAGTTGCATGGGGCCGGCGCGATATTGCAGCCCGGCCGACCAGCCAAGATCCCAACCATTGCCTTTCAGCTCCTGGTGGCCGTCGGCGAGAAGAGGCGATAGGTTCGGCAGATAGTTGGACAATGATGCGTCGGCATATTCGATATTAAGCGCGGCGCCGATGCTGAGATTTGGCGTAACGAGGTAGGCGATCGATGGCTGGATGTCGTATGTTCGCAGCTTGGTCTTGTCGGCGCTATACCGTGCCCAGCTGTCGGCATCATAATTGGTTGTGAAGCTATAAGGGGAGGCGACGGTCAGCCCCAAAGCGAGCCGTGATGTCAGGCCGACGGCTATCGCGCCGGAGGGTAGTACGCCATTATTGATCGGATCACGAGAGCGTTGGCTCCCGCCTACAGCCGCAGCCGACTGCCCGGGACGGACAATGAGCGTGTTGACATTGTCAACCGACCCTTTGGGAAGGATTACGCTTACGGCCTGGTGGGCATCGACTCCTTCCATGCCTGCGATCGCAGCCGGATTCCACCAGAGGGACTGTACGCCCTGGTCGGCGACCTCGCCCGAAAAGGCTCGTCCGGCACCTCTGGACGATTGTTCCTGAAGGTAAAAGGCCTGCGCGCTCGCGGCTTGCGGCGCGAGCAATCCAGCCGCCACGGCCGATGTTGCGATCCCAACTTTCCAATTTTTGCCTGCCACGCCCATCTCCCCTTTCGTGATTGTCAAATTCCTCGTGCTTATCGGAGGCGCGTCCATGTCTGCGTCTTGCACAGGGGCCAGACGATGCAGCCCTTGAGGCGCAAATGATCCCGATCGGCTAACGTGACCGTCGCGCTGTATGTACCGCCATCCTCAGCGTTGTAGATGGAACCACCCGACCAACTGCCCGACTTCCACGTAAAACCCTGCAGAATCTGCAATCCACGAAGCGGACGACCGCGCAACGCAGCGGTCTTGTTCTTTTCGTCACGTAGTTCGGGGTTGGCTTTGATCCCGTCGGAACTGATCAAGGCACCGCAGATCGATTGCCCGCAGCGGGTGATTTCCACGACGCCATGACGGCTCTCGGTTTGCCAGCGACCGACAACGGTGTCGGCGGGCAATGCAGTGCTCGAAGCCAGTAGTGTCAGAATGATCGACATTGTTCCTCTCCGCGCGCCTTCAGGCGACCGTCTGTTTCACGTCTGGAGCCAATATGCGGCAAATCAGCGTCCCATAACCATCTCGATGACGTATAGGTAAGTCAATAGCTCAATGCGTCATCAAAATGCCTATTAGGTTGTGTGCGAATTGGAGGGGTCAGGCGCTGCTGGCCCCGTCGTCAGGGTTCGGGCGTGTTCGTGTGTGACGCCGTCAAGCTATTGATCTGTGCGTGCCTTCAAGCAAGGAAAGATTGCGATAATTGCCCAGTTCCTGAATGCGCTGGATGGAACGCGACACTTCGCCGTCAGCCGCCCCGTTCGCGGCAACGACCAGGCGCCCGTAGCCGCCGGCGTGAATGCGAAAGTCGCTCCAGATCCGGACGCTATCCCCGATGATGCAGGAGACGAGATGGCCCGGATGGAAGTCGGCCCGATCGACAACCGGCTCGGCGTAGCTATCGTTCGCCACAACGACGATGTGGGTTGCGCGGATGACCAGGCCCGGCAGCGTTTCCATCCACTGCAAGGTATCACTGAAGGGGCCGACGTCGGGAGCAGACCAGAACTGCGCGTCCGCGCTGACCGAGGTTGACGTTAGCGTCGTGGTGACCGCTTCACTGTGCCTTTCCCAGGCCAGCCGCCCGTTGGCGGACCACTCCGTTTCCAGGTGGCGCAGGTTGCGATCGAGTCCAGAGGCACATCGCTGCTCCAGGATCAGCCATTCCTTCTCCCGGTCATTCTCATCGACCAGGCGAACCGTCTGAAATGCCATGGCGGGCAATTCGAGTGCAGGAAAACGGCGCAGATGCATTTCGCCGACGATCTGACGCCGGAGGGGATGCTCAGAAAATCGCATGTGTGCGCCTTCGAAAACAGGTGCAGTGGCGCTTGGGGAGAGGCGCAGCCGTCGATAAGACGGGCGCGAGCATCATCGCCGGGATGAGAGTGCGCGGTTTTTCACTGGCGAGCATCCGTACGTTCCTCGGCCAAGACCTCCGATATCAAGCCTCCCGGGAACCGGTGCATGACGATTCCCTCGACGGCGTGAGAAGAGTGCCAAAGATTTTAGTTGACGTAAACGTCATTTCACGCACCATTAGGTAATCAGATGTGCGATTCCCTGGAGAGGCTATCATCGATGCGTAATGTGGTTGTTGCGGGCTATGCCCGGTCCCCCTTTCACCTGGCAGGCAAGGGCGCGCTGGCGCGCGTCCGCCCTGACGATCTGGCCGCTCAGGTCATTCGCGGACTGATTCAGCAGACCGGCGTGAAGGCCGAAGATATCGAGGATATCGTGCTGGGCTGCGCTTTTCCTGAAGGCGAGCAGGGCTTCAACATCGCGCGCCTTATCGGTCTTCTCGCCGACCTGCCGCTCTCTGTCGGCGGCATGACCGTTAATCGCTTCTGCGGATCGTCGATGAGCTCGGTCCACATCGCTGCGGGCCAGATTCAGCTTGGCGCCGGCGAGGCCTTCATCTGCGCGGGCGTGGAGTCGATGAGCCGCGTGCCGATGATGGGGTTCAATCCGCTGCCGAACCCCGAGCTCGCGAAGAAGAGCGCCGCCTATATGGGCATGGGCGACACGGCGGAGAATGTCGCGACCAAATATCAGATCACCCGTGCCCAGCAGGAAGCCTTTGCGGTCGCCAGTCAGGACAAGGCGGCCGCGGCAATCGCGGCCGGCAAGCTCGAGGCCGAGATCGTGCCGATCACGACCAAGGCGGGCGTGGTCGACAAGGATGGCACGCCGCGTGCCGGCACGACGACGGAAACCCTCGCCGGGCTGAAGCCGGCCTTCAGCCAAGACGGCACGGTAACGGCGGGAACGTCCTCGCCGCTGACCGATGGCGCAAGCGCAATCCTGGTCACGAGCGAGGATTATGCGCGCGCGCATGGACTGCCGATCCTTGCCCGCATCAAGTCGGTTGCTGTCTCTGGCTGCCAGCCGGAGATCATGGGCATCGGACCGGTCGAGGCCTCGCGCAAGGCGCTGCAGCGGGCGGGGCTCAGTGTGGACCAGCTTGACGTTGTCGAGCTCAACGAAGCCTTTGCGAGCCAGTCACTGGCCTGCATCAGCGACCTGGGGCTTGACCAGTCGAAGGTCAATCTGGACGGCGGCGCCATCGCGATAGGCCACCCTCTGGGGGCGACCGGTGCGCGGATCGTGGGCAAGGCCGCGGCTCTGCTGAAGCGCGAAGGCGGCAGCTATGCGCTTGCCACCCAGTGCATCGGCGGCGGTCAGGGCATCGCCACCGTGCTGGAGGCGGCGGAATGAGCGAGCAGGCCATCAAGCCAGTCGGCGCCCCGCCGGAAACCATCAAAAAGGTCTGCGTGATCGGCGCAGGCGTCATGGGCGCCGGCATCGCAGCGCAGGTCGCCAATGCCGGCGTGCCGGTGCTGCTGCTCGATATCGTGCCCAAGGAGGGCGGCGATCGTGACGCCGTGGCGAAGGGTGCGGTCGCGAAGATGCTGAAGACCGATCCGGCGCCCTTCATGTCGAAGGCTGCGGCGAAGCTAGTTGAAACGGGCAATATCGACGACCATCTCGAGCGGGTGGCCGAATGCGACTGGATCGTCGAGGCGATCGTCGAACGGCTCGACATCAAGCAGGCGCTCTACGCCAAGCTTGAGCAGCTCAAGCGTCCGGGCACGGCGGTATCGTCCAATACCTCGACGATTCCGCTTGGCCATCTGGTCGAGGGGCGGGACGATCAGTTCAAACAGGACTTCCTGATCACCCATTTCTTCAATCCGCCGCGCTACATGCGGCTCATCGAAATCGTGACCGGCCCCGACACTGATACGGCTGTGGCGAGGCGCGTCTCGGATTTCGTCGATCGAAAGCTCGGCAAGCGCATCGTGCCGGCGCGGGACACGCCGGGCTTCATCGCCAATCGCATCGGTACCTACTGGCTGGCCGTCGCGATCAATGCCGCGATGGACCAGGGGCTGACGGTGGAGGAAGCCGACCAGATCGGCGGAAAGCCGATGGGCGTGCCCAAGACCGGCATTTTCGGCCTTGTCGATCTCGTTGGCGTCGACCTCATGCCGCTGCTCACGAAGAGCCTGTCCTCGACGCTGCCGGCAGGTGACGCCTATTTCGACACGGTGAGGCCGATGCCGCTCGTCGACAGGATGATCGCGGAAGGCTTTACCGGGCGGAAGGGCAAGGGCGGTTTCTACGCGTTCGACAAGGCGACGAAGACCAAGAAAGCGCTCGATCTCGCGACCGGCGAATATCGCGTATCGGTGAAGCCGGCTTCCTTGCCGGGCCGGGCCGAGAAGGACCTGGCAGCATTGGTTGCTGCGCCCGGCAAGGTCGGCGCCTATGCCTGGGAAATTCTCGGCAAGGTTCTTTCCTATGCCGCGAGTCTGGTCGGTGAAGCTGCGGACAACATCGTCGGCATCGATGACGCGATGAAGCTCGGCTACAACTGGAAGTTCGGGCCGTTCGAACTGATCGATCGCCTCGGGCCGGGCAAGCTCGCCGAACGGCTGGCCGCCGAGGGGCGGGATGTTCCCGCGATCCTCAAGGTAGCCGGAGATCGGCCTTTCTACCGGGTGCAGGACGGCCGTCGGCAATATCTCGATGCCGCCGGCGACTATCATGATGTCGTGCGGCCCGAGGGCGTGCTGCTGCTGGAAGACATCAAGCTCCATAGCCAGCCGATCCTCAAAAATGGTTCGGCGGCACTCTGGGATGTCGGCGACGGCGTTGCCTGCCTTGAGTTCACCGGCAAGATGAACGCGCTCGACGGCGATGTGATGAAGCTGATCGGTCAGGCGATCCCGGTCGTGCAGGACAAGTTCAAGGCGCTCGTCGTCTATAATGAGGGCAGCAATTTCTCCGCCGGCGCCAATCTCGGTCTTGCTCTGTTCGCACTGAACATCGCGGCATGGGGCGAGATCGAAAAGCTCGTCGCGGGCGGGCAGCAGGCCTACAAGGCGCTCAAATATGCGCTGTTCCCGGTCGTGAGCGCTCCGGCCGGCATGGCATTGGGCGGCGGTTGCGAGATCCTGCTCAACAGTGATGCCGTGCAGGCCCATGCCGAAAGCTATGTGGGTCTGGTCGAGTGCGGCGTGGGTCTGATCCCTGGCTGGGGCGGATGCGGTGAAATGATCGATCGCTGGCGCTCCAGTCCCGGCATGCCCAAGGGGCCGATGCCGGCCGTAGCCAAGGTCTTCGAGACGGTATCGACAGCCACTGTGGCAAAGTCGGCCGCCGAGGCGAAGGAGCATGGCTTCCTGCGTCCCTCGGACGGCATTACGATGAACCGGGACCGTCTGCTGGCGGACGCCAAGGCGAAGGCACTGGAACTGGCCGACGGTTACAAACCGCCTGTGGCTCCGGAATTCCGCTTGCCTGGCGCGGGAGGCAAGTCCGCTCTTTCGATGGCTGTCGAAGGCTTCCAGGCCCGTGGCCTCGCCACATCTTACGATGGTGTCGTATCCGGCGCGCTCGCCGACGTCCTGACGGGCGGCGAGAAGGATCTCATCGACATCGTGACCGAAGAGGATCTGCTGGCGCTCGAGCGCAAGGCCTTCATGCAACTGGTGCGCGACCCGCGGACCCAGGCGCGCGTCGAGCAGATGCTCGTCACCGGCAAGCCGCTGCGTAACTGATTGGCGGCCGGCGGCCGGATGGCCGACCGGTCAGGAGATATAAATATGCAAGTCTATGACGCCCCGTTGCGCGACATGCGCTTCGTGCTCAACGAACTCCATGCCGATGACGGCTTCGGGGATATTCCCGCGCTGTCGGAGTTCACACCGGATCTGACCGATGCCATCCTCGAGGAGGCGGCGCGCTTCTGTCGCGACGTCCTGTTGCCGATCAACCGGTCGGGCGACGAGGAGGGGTGTCATCTGGAAAACGGCGTTGTGCGGACGCCGGCGGGGTTCGCGCAAGCCTATAAGCAGTTCGCCGAAGGTGGCTGGACCGCGCTCGCATCCGATCCGGAATGGGGTGGGCAGGGGCTGCCGGAAGCGGTCAACAAGCTGGTCGAGGAGATGATCTGCTCGTCCAACCTCTCCTTCGGCCTCTACCCGGGCCTCACCCATGGTGCCACCACTGCGATCGAGGGCCATGGCAGTGACGCGCTCAAGCAGGCCTACCTGCCCAAGATGGTGAGCGGCCAGTGGTCCGGCACGATGTGCCTGACCGAGCCTCATTGCGGTACCGATCTCGGGCTCCTGCGCAGCCGCGCGGTCCCGCAGGGCGATGGCAGCTACAAGGTCACCGGCTCCAAGATCTTCATCTCCGCCGGTGAGCATGACCTGACCGAGAATATCATCCATCTCGTGCTCGCCCGCCTGCCCGACGCCCCCAAGGGCGTGAAAGGCATCAGCTTGTTTCTCGTCCCCAAATATCTGCCCAGGGAGGACGGTACTCCCGGTCAATCGAACGGCGTCGCCTGCGCCGCGATCGAGCACAAGATGGGTCTCAAGGCGTCGGCGACGTGCCAGATGAACTTCGATGATTCGATCGGCTGGATCGTCGGTGAGCCTGGCAAGGGCATGGCCGCCATGTTCACGATGATGAACACGGAGCGTGTCTCCGTCGGCATCCAGGGCCTGGGTGTGGGCGAGGCGGCGTATCAGGCGGCGGCCTGGTATGCGAAAGATCGTATTCAGGGTCGGGCGCTCTCGGGACCCAAATATCCCGATCAGGCAGCCGATCCGATCATCGTTCACCCCGATGTTCGCCGCATGTTGATGACGATGCGGGCTTATAATGAGGGATGCCGGGCGCTCTCGGCCTGGGTCTCGCGCGCCCTGGACGCGGAAAAACATTCTCCCGAACCCGAAGTGCGCCAGCGTGCGAGTGACTTCATTGCGCTCATGACCCCCGTCGTCAAAGCGCTCTTCACCGACCTTGCGTTCGACAGCGCGAACCTTGCGGTCCAATGCTATGGTGGCCACGGCTACATCCGCGAAAGCGGCGTCGAGCAATATGCCCGCGATGCCCGGATCACCATGATCTATGAGGGGACGAACGGCGTTCAGGCGCTCGATCTCGTCGGCCGCAAGCTCGGCGCCCATATGGGCCGCTATCTGCGCAGCTTCTTCCATCCGGTGTCGGCTTTCATCGAGGAAAACAACGTCGACGGACCGATGAAGCCGATGATCGAGGCGCTCGCCAAGGCGTTCGGGGCGCTGCAGCTTTCGACGGCCACGGTCGCGCAGCGGGCGCTCAAGGATCCCGAAGAGGCGGGCGCGGCGTCGGCGGACTATCTGCGTCTGATGGGCCTGGTGGCCATGGGCTATTGCTTTGCCAAGGCGACCAAGATCGCAGGCTTGCAGCTCTTCTTCGGCAGCGAGGACAAGCGCTTCTACGATGCCAAGATCAAGACGGCGACGTTCTTCTTCGAGCGTATCCTGCCTCAGGCGACCGCCAGCTTCCTGGCGATCAAGGCGGGCAAGAAGTCGCTGATGGCGCTGGAAGACGACGTGTTTTGACGCTTCCGGCAAGCCTCGAAAAGCGGCTGGCCATTCCAGCCATCGTTGCGCCGATGTTCCTTGTGTCGGGACCGGACCTTGTCGTCAGTTGCTGCGAGGCGGGACTGCTTGGTACTTTCCCGGCGCTCAACCAGCGCACCAGTCAAGGTTTCGGTGAATGGCTGGATGAAATCGAGGAGCGGCTGGCTCCCATGCCGGGAGCGGCGCCCTTCGGCGTCAACCTCATCGTCCATAAGAGCAATCCGAGGCTCGACGCCGATCTGGAACTGATCGTTCGGCACCATGTGCCATTGGTCATCACCTCGCTCGGCGCCATCGCGGATCTTGTCCAGGTGGTTCAGGGCTATGGCGGGCTGGTCTTTCACGACGTGACGAACGTGCGTCATGCGGAAAAGGCGCTCGAAGCTGGCGTCGACGGTCTGATCGCGGTCGCTGCCGGCGCGGGGGGACATGCCGGCACGATGAGCCCGTTCGCACTGGTTGACGAGATACGGCGCTTCTTCCAGGGGCCGCTGGCGCTTTCCGGCGCCATCACGCGCGGCCACCAGATCGCGGCCGCGCAGATGATGGGGGCCGATCTTGCCTATATCGGATCCCACTTCATCGCGTCGGAAGAGAGTCTCGCCTCGCCGGCACAGAAAGACATGGTGATCGGGGCCGGACCAGCGGATATCGTCTATACGGACCGGGTCACCGGCGTCGGGGCCAATTTTCTCCGGCCCTCGCTGGAAGCCGCGACTCTCCCTGAGCCACATGGCGCGCTTTCGGTTTCGGAGGAGGCCAAGGCCTGGAAGACGATCTGGTCGGCAGGCCACGGTGTCGGCGCTACCACTGCCGTCCAACCGGCCCGATCCATCTGTGAGAGACTCATTGCCGAATATCAGGCGGCATTACAATCAGAGTAGGATTGATCCATGAAGGTGCTTGTGCCCGTCAAGCGGGTTATCGATTATAATGTGAAACCGCGCGTGAAGGCGGATGGGACGGGCGTCGATTTGGCGAACGTGAAGATGTCGATGAACCCGTTCGACGAGATCGCCGTCGAAGAGGCTATCCGCCTCAAGGAAAAGGGAGTCGCGACCGAAATCGTGGTGGTGTCGATCGGCGTCGCCAAGGCGCAGGAAACGCTGCGCACCGCGCTCGCCATGGGGGCCGACCGCGCGATCCTCGTCCAGACTGACGATGAGGTCGAGCCGCTCGCCGTCGCCAAGATCCTGAAGGCCATCGCCACCGAGGAGGCTCCGGGCCTGGTGATCCTCGGCAAGCAGGCCATCGACGATGATGCCAATCAGACCGGCCAGATGCTGGCAGCCCTTCTCGGTTGGGGGCAGGGCACATTCGCCAGCAAGGTCGAAGTATCGGGCGAGACTGTCGCGGTGACCCGTGAGGTGGATGGCGGTCTGGAGACCGTAAGCCTCAAACTGCCGGCGATCGTGACGACCGATCTGCGTCTCAACGAACCGCGCTATGCGAGCCTGCCCAATATCATGAAGGCCAAATCCAAGCCGCTGGCGACGAAGACGCCGGCCGATCTCGGTGTTGAGATCGCCTCGCGCCTCAAGACGCTCAAGGTGACCGAACCCCCCAAGCGCTCGGCGGGCATCAAGGTGGCCGACGTCGATGAATTGGTCGCCAGGCTCAAGGAAATGGCGATTTGATAAACTTTCAAACGCGCCGAACTTGCCGAACCTCTCCCATGCAAGTGACGGCGCACCCCGCTTCATCCTGTGCGCACAGAGATGAAGCGGGGGCGGATTTCTCGGAGAATAAGTTATGAATACGCTCGTCTGGGTTGAACATGACAATGCGTCGGTCAAGGATGCGACGCTATCGGCCGTCACCGCCGCTGCCAAACTTGGTGAGGTCCATCTGCTGGTTGCCGGTGCGGGCATCGGCGGCGTGGCCGAGGCTGCTGCGAAGGTCGCGGGTGTCGCCAAAGTCGTAACGTTCGACGATGCGGCGTTCAAACACGCTTTGCCCGAGAATGTCGCGCCGGCCGTCGCGGACCTGATGCGCGGCTATGACGCGTTCGTGGCGCCTTCCACTTCGAATGGCAAGAACATCGCGCCGCGCGTGGCGGCCTTGCTTGATGTGATGCAGGTCAGCGACATCCTGTCGGTGGAAAGCGCTGACACGTTCACGCGTCCCATCTACGCGGGAAATGCGATCGCGACGGTCCAGTCGTCTGATGCAAAGAAGGTTATCACGGTGCGTGGCACAGCCTTCGAGAAGGCGGCCCGCGAGGGTGGCTCGGCCAGTATCGAGGCTGCGACGGGCACGGATGCGGGACTTTCCAGCTTCGTGGGTGCCGAGATCGCCCAGTCCGAGCGCCCGGAACTCACCTCGGCCAAAATCATCGTCTCGGGCGGGCGAGCGCTGGGCTCGGCCGGGCAGTTTCATGGCGTGATCGATCCGCTGGCCGACAAGCTGGGCGCGGGTGTGGGCGCAAGCCGCGCGGCGGTCGATGCTGGCTATGCGCCCAACGATTTTCAGGTCGGCCAGACCGGCAAGATCGTGGCGCCGGAAGTCTATGTCGCCGTCGGCATATCGGGTGCGATTCAGCACCTTGCTGGCATGAAGGATAGCAAGACCATCATCGCGATCAACAAGGATGAGGACGCGCCCATCTTCCAGGTCGCCGATATCGGCCTGGTCGGCGACCTCTTCAAGATCGTTCCTGAACTGACCGAAAAGCTTTGAGGTAAGCGATGACCGGTCTGGAAGAGATCGAACAGTTCATGGCGGCCGGCACCCGGCCGCCCATGATGGACCTGTTCGACATCGATCTGCTTGAGGCGGAGGAGGGGAAGGTCGTCTTTGTCGCGACGCCCACCTCGCAGACCTACAATTTCATGGGCATCGCCCATGGTGGCTATGCCGCGACGCTGCTGGATTCGGCCTGCGGCATCGCGGCGAACTCCGCGGCCCAAGTGCCCATCAACTGCGTCACGCTCGAACTCAAGGTCGCCTATCATGCGCCCTTGACCGACAGGGTCGGGATGGTCCGTGCAATCGGCCAGGTGGTGTCGATGGGCAAGAGGGTGGCGCATACCGAGGCGCGTCTGATCGACATGGCCGGCAAACTCTATGCCTCCGCGACATCGACCTTGCTGCTCGTCGATCGGGCGGCCTGAACAGGAAAGAAGATATGGAAGTCGTTATCCCGCACAGCCTTGGTAAAATCGAAGCGAAGAGCAGGATCGAGGCCGGCCTGCCCAAGCTGGCAGCGCATATCCCGGGAGGCGGTTCGCTCAGTTCCGAGTGGGTATCGGACTACGCACTACACTTGGTCATCGGGGCGATGGGGCAGAATATCCCGGTGCAACTCGACATTGAGGATAGCGAGATTCGCGGCGACGTCAGCGTACCGCTGTTCCTCAAAATGATGTCAGGACAGATTTCGGATTTTGTGAAAACGAGCGCCGAGAAAATGCTCAGCAAGGCATGATGAATTTACTGGCCGCAGGACAATATCGTTGCTCTGCGATGATTGAGTTTACGAGAATCTGCCCTGTTTCCTAGCCGATAGTGTCCGCGCGAGGGCTTTGTGATGGAAGAAATCGCTCCCCGAGTTTTCAGGATCATTAGCCGTCAGCTCGGCGTCTATCCGGATCAGATTGCCCTTGCTTCGTCTTTCTACGATGACATCGGCGTGGATAGTCTCGATGTGCTGGAAGTTGTGATGGCGCTTGAAGACGAATTCGGACTCACTATCCCGGATGAAGCCGCCGGTGAGGTCAAAACAGTAGAGGATGCGGTCAAGCTGGTCGAAGCATGGATAGCCAAGTGAGATAAAACCCACGATCCTCTGAAACCGCAATTCACGACGACAATGAAATCTAGATAGCTCTTTGGTCGCCTGACGTATCACTTCCATGATCAAGGCTACCGTGATCGCGCATAGCCGCCATATGCTTTGCGCCAGAAACGGGATTTCATCTATCGCTTTGCCCACTCGATGACGGAATGGTGTTTCCGAAAAGAATATAGCGAACCATGTTATCTAATGACGAATCGCTGTCTTCTCACATTTGACGAACTGGCTGGTAACGTCGGAGCGGGAAGATGCATGAAAGAGGTAGATCATGCGATACCGTTCATTAGGCCTGGCTACAGTCTTGATTGTCACGAGCACCGCTTGGGCGCAGACGCCGTCGGATAACCAACATGCGCTGATCGGACCGCCCCAACTCCACGCCCTTCCCGTCACCGCTCCGACGCTCGTCGAGGCCTATGGTCCTGATCCTCTGCAGATCGGTGAACTGCGCTTGCCTGCAGGTCCTGGCCCGTTTCCCGTCGTCATGGTCATTCACGGTGGCTGCTGGACCAAAGGCTATGAGACACTGGCAGGCACGGCGCCGTTGGCGAGCGCCTTGACGGACATGGGCGTGGCGACATGGAATATAGAGTATCGACAGGTTGGTGACACCCGCGGCGGGTGGCCTGGGACCTTCCAGGATTGGGGAGCGGCGCTCGATCACTTGAGGGTGCTGGCACGAACCCAGCCTCTGGACCTGAAGCATGTGGTGACGGTGGGACATTCTGCCGGCGCCCACGCTGCCCTGTGGCTGGCGGCCCGTCCCCGATTGCCTGCCGACAGCGAGGTCCGCGGCGCTGATCCACTGAAGGTTTCCGCCGCGGTCGCCATCGACGGCCCAGGCGACCTGCGAACCCTGTACGGGTTCGACAAGGATATTTGCGGCCGCCCGATCTTCGTCAACCTGTTCGGGGGCGCTCCTGACGCACAGGCGGGCCGCTACCGTCAGGCAAATCCGATCGAATGGCTGCCTCTGGCCGTGCCTCAATTCATGGTCGCTTCCGTCGTGCTGGAGCCTTCAGCCGCGCAAGCCTATGCAGCAGCCGCACAGTCGGCCGGCGATAAGGCGACGGTGATCACCCTGGAGAATGCGGGCGACTTCAACATGCTTTCGCCTGCGGACCCCACCTGGGCGCCGGTAGAGGCCGCGATCCTCGCGGCGGCGAAAGCAGAGCAATAGTCGAGGCAGCCTCCGGTTTATCCCCATCTCGGTGATCTCTATCTGATGAAGCCCTGCAGAGGTCCGCTTCGAACACCTCCCCCTGGGTTGCGCCAAGGTCGCGTCGGCCGGGGCGAGAGGGTTGCACTTGGGGTGCCCCTGACGATCTCGTTCCATTGAGGCGTCAGTCAGGCTTGAGAGGCTGAAGGTCCGGCGCGGAAATCTTCGTGAAGCGCCACCAGGCCAGGCCTCCGTAGACCAGAATGAGGATGGCGAGGTTGAGCACCTCCCGCGTCTGCTCGGCAAGGCTCGCGCCCATCTGATTGAGCCCGACCATGAGATGAATGCCCGCGGTGGTTGGCAGGAGGCGCGCGAGGAGCGCCAGCCAGGCCGGCGTCGCCTCCGCCGGCCAGGAGAGACCCGCGAGGAAGAAGATGGCGAGCGACGTGCCCATCCACAGTTGCAGGGGTCGTTCCCGTGTCCGGAAGAGGCTGGCCAGCGCAAGCGCCGCCGCCACAGTCGCGCCCACGAACAAACTGCCGCCCACGATCAAGGCGCCAGGAGAGCCGGCGGCGCGGGGATAGTCCTGAAACCAGAACACAAAACCCGCATAATAGGCCACGTCGGCCCAGCCGATCACGAAGAAGGCCAGGGCAATTCCGATAAGGGTGCGCGAGGGCAGACGAAAGCGTCCCAGTGTCTCGCGCAGGGTGGCGGCGAGCATCGTCAGGCCCATCAGCAGGGTCTGGTGAATGATGAGGAAGCCGACCCCGGGGAACACCGTGCTGCCATAGCCTTCGCGCGTGTTGAACAGCGGGCGCTGAACGAGCGACAGGGCAGGGCGGGCGGGTGCGCCCTGCGCCATGGCCTGATCGCTCGCCGCCTCGCCGGCGATCGTGGTGACCGCCAGGCCGATGCCTGACAGCGCCGTGCTGCTGCGCAGCAGATAGGCGCCGTTGCCGTAGAGCGCGACCGTGCCCTGGGCGCCGTTCAGAATATGTCGCTCGAACCCCTCGGGGATGATGACCACGGCCCCTGCGCCGGTCGTCTCGAGCCAGAGCCGGGCGGCTCCTGGAGAGGCCGGGCGCGCGGCAAGATCGGCCTGCTGGAGCGCTGCGATCCGGCGCACGAGACTGCGGCTTGCGCCGCTGTCGTCGAGATCGACGACGGCCACCGGAATGCGGACCGCGACCTCCCCGGAATAGGCTGAAGGGTAGAAGAAGGAATAGAGGATCGTCGACACGACGATCAGCATGAAGGCGGAGCGGTCGGAGAGAACGGCGCGGAAGGTAGCGAGGAAGGCGCGGCCGATCATCGTCGTCCCCAGACCTCCGGGCTCATCCGCGCCGAGACATAGCGCGGCAGCCCGGCGCCCGAGCCGACGACGAGAAAGGCAAACAGCGCCAGGATCGATCCAAGAGATGCGAGCACGGGTGCGCCGATCATCCATTGCTCCGCGACCAGCCGCGCGAAGCGGGTAAAAGGCAGCAGCGCGCTCCATAGCCGGGCGAAGGCGGAGGCCGACTCGATCGGGAAGATCGCCCCGGCGAAGGCGAAGGAAGCGCCCGCATAGAGGGCGGTCATCGACAGCGCCTGCCCCATGGAAAGGGTGGCCCCGACGATGAACAAGGCCATGCCCGCATAGGCGAGATAGAGGGCGAGATAGCCGCCCATCAGCATCGCCACGCTCCCTTGCACGGGCCAGCCCCGGTAGACCGCGAGATAGCCGGTCGCAAGCGCCCCCCAGAGCAGGAAGATGAGGATATAGGGCGCGATCTTGCCGGCGACGGCGGCGACCGCCTCGCCTCGAGGCCCTGCAAGCCATGCTCCGATGGTCCCGTCCCGCAGCTCGCGACCGAGTGCGCTCACGACCGCGATCATGAACAGCAGGTGCAGGAGTGCGGGGTGGATCAGGGCGACGAGTTGCAGCTCGTAACTGGCCTGCGGGTTGTAGAGGATCCGGCTCTGCACGCTCACCGGCTGCGGCCGCACACGCGCGGGACCGGCGATCGCGGCGCTTTGCTCCCCGGCCAAGGCCTTTGCGTGGGCCTGGACCACGGTGCCGACTTCACGCAACACCGAACCCGAGGGCGTGGAATAGCTCGCATTGTAGAAGAGGAGGATCTTGCCGGTCTCGCCGCGCAGCACGGTGCGCTCGAGATCACGCGGGATCAGGACCACGGCATAGGCGGCGTTGGAGCGGACCAGATGCTCGGCCTGTGCCATGTCCGGTGGCCGCGCCGCGACCTTGAGCCCGGGTGACGCCTCCAGCTTGCGGGTGAGGTCGCGCGCGACGCCGCCGCCGTCCTCGTCGACCACGACGATCGGCAGGTTCCGCATGACGCCTGCCGACAACTGGACCGCGACGATCGCCAGCAGCAGCAGAGGCAGCCAGGTGACCAGCGCCAGATCCCAGACGCTGCCGCGCAGGAAGGCGGTTTCGCGCCGGGCGCTATCGACGAAGGCCCGGATCATTGCGGCCAGTCGAACAGGACCGTCATGCCGGGGCGCAGCCCATCGACCCGCGACACGGGCGACAGGCGCACGTCAAAGCTCTTCACGTCAAAGCCGCTCGACTGGCGGGTCGCGCGCCATGTCGCGAAGTCGCCGGCGGGCGCGATGTAGAAGACCCGAAACTGGGCGCAACGATCGCCGAGCGCAGGTATGCGGCCGGTCAGGACCCGTCCCCGGCGGATCGCACTGAACTGATCTTCTCTCAGGGTGAGCGTCACCCAGGGATGATCGATGTCGGTCAGGACGAAGACGGGAAATCCCTGCGGCACGAGTTCGCCCGACTGCGCCAGCCTGCGTCCGATCTCACCGTCCGACGGCGCGAACACCCGGGTTTCCTTCTCGGCCGCCTCGACTTCGGCCAGGGCGCCGCGCGCCTGGCGCACCTGTCCGCTCGCGGCCTGCCGATCCTGTCGCCGCGCCCCGGCCAGCGCCAGATCATATTGCGCGCGCGCCGCTCGGGCCGCTTCATTGGAGGCCAGGGCGTTTGCGCGGCTCTCGTCGCGTTTCTGCCCCGCCAGCACACCCTGTTCAAAGAGGCGCTCGGTGCGCTGATAGGTGGTCTGGGCGAGGTCCGCCACCGCCTGCGCGCGTCGCCACTGGGCCTCGGCAGCCCGGATATCCTCCGGCCGTGCGCCTTCATCGGCCTTGTCCGCATTCGCCTGCGCGGCGGCGAGCGCGCCGCCGGCCTGTTCGGAGCGGGCTTCGACCTCGGGACTGTCGAGCGTATAGAGCAGCTGTCCCGTCTTCACCGGCTGGCCTTCCTCGACATGAAAGGCCGTGATCCGAGCCGAGACCTTGCTCGTGATCCGCAGTTCGCGGGCCTCGACCATGCCCTGGAGCTGATCGGGAACCGGGCGATAGGCCAGCCAGAGACCGAGGCCGAGAATGACCACGACGAGGAAAGCAATGAGCGGCAGCAACTTGCGCTTCCGCCCGGTCGGAACCGGCGGAGCCGTCTCGTCCGGGGTGACCAGGGTTTCCGATGTGGCGGTCATGGCGTGACCCTTTCACCCTGGTCGATATAGTCCGGCAATGTGGCGATCTGACCGCTGACGTGGAGAAGCTGGGCGAGCGCGACAACGAAATCATATCCGGCCTGGGCGCGCTGGATCCGGGAGCGGGCAAGACCGAGCTGCGCATCGATCACGTCGAGCGAGGTTGTCTGCTGCTCCTGATAGCCGAGGGTCTGGACCCGCAGATTCTCCTGCGCCGCAGTGATGGCCGTGTCGGTCAGCTCAAACCGCCGTCGCGCGGCTTCCGCATCGTTCCAGGACCGCGTGACGCCGATTTCGATCTGGGTGCGGGCTTCGCGCAGGCCCGCATTGGCTTGCGTCACCGTTTCCCGCGCGGCCTGCACCGCTTGCGAGCGGCCCACACCGGAGAAGAGCGTGTAGCGCAGCCCCACGCCCATCGACCAGTCGGGATCCGTCAACAGCGTGTCGCGCCGATCGAAATTATACTGGGCGAAGCCATAGATCGTAGGCCGGAGCTTGGCGCGCTGGAGGGCCACCCCCGCTTCGGCCTGGTCTTCCAGCGCGCCGAGCCGGTCCAGTTGGGGATGGGCGCGCAGCGCCGTGTCCACATAGGTGTCGAGCGAGCGGAGGGGCTGGCGGATCACGAAGATGGGGGAGACGGGATCGACGCCGGACGGCGCCCGCAATGCGCCGGCAAGCGCTACCTGCGCACTCGCGAGATCGGCCTGCGCCTTCTCGAGTTCACGCGCGGCGTCGTCGCGAGCCACCTGCGCCTGGAGGCGTTGGGCCCGGCTTATGAACCCTTCCTGTTCGAGTTTGAGGGCGTCCGCGACATGCCGGTCCAATCCCGCGAGCGCATCACGGCGAACATCGCGCACGCGCTCGAGCAGCTGCTGGCCGAAATAGAACTGGGTCATCTGCAACAGACCGTTGTCGATGACGATCTGGCGTTCGGCGCGCGACTGCCCCAGTTGCGCCGCCGCGCCCGCCTGAGCGGCGGGAATCTGGCCACCGGAATAGAGCGGCAGCGTCGCCGTCACGATCGGCCGGGTGCTGGTGCGCTCGATCTCGAAGCGGAGGGGATCATAGATGGCATAATCCTGGGCCACGTCCGCCAGCGGGCCGAGCGGCAGATAGAGGGTTTTCTGATAGCGGATCATCTGGCCTTCGAACTCGACAGTCGGACGCCGCAGCGTGCTCGTGGAGCCCTTCTGGGCCTCCTTGCTGCGCACATCGGCGTCGGCGCCCTGGATCGCGTCCGACCGCTCGAGCAGCCTCGCCTGGGCGCTTCGATAATCGAGATCCAGCCTGTCGATCGTTTGCGCCTGCGCGCCCTGACAAACCGCAGTCGCCAGCGCAGCAACCAGCATCGAACATCGCAAGGTCATGAAGAACGTCTCCTGCTCCCGCACGGTAACGTTGACATCCAACCAACTCAATACATATTTGTATCGAAATGCTCCTGCCCGTGATCCCGTGAGCCGCCGCCCGGCACGAACGCGCCCGACCCGGGCGCAGACCCGGGAGCGCATCCTGGATGGCGCTCTCGAGGCCTTCGCTGAACGTGGCTTCCATGGCGCAACCCAGGAAGATATTTGCGAGCGCGTCGGTCTGAGCCGGGGCGCCTATAATTCTAGCTTCCGGTCCAAGGACGAATTGTTCTTCGCCCTCTATGACCGGGTGATCGAGCGATTGCAGTCGAGGCTGGAGGAGGCGACCGCCTCAGCGCTGTCCATGCCCGGCTCGACGGCCGACAATTTCCTCAAGGCCTTTATCGCCAGCTATCCGTTCGATCGGGACTGGTATCTGCTCCAGGCCGAGTTCGGCCTCTATGCCTTGCGCCATCCTGCCATGGCGAGCCACTATGCCGAACGGCAGGGGCGGATCCTCGTCATCATCGAGGGCGCGCTCGCCGACATCCTTCGCGAGGACTCCCGCATCGTTGCCCGGGACCTCCCGCGCATCGCGCGACTGATCCTGGCTGTCCACGAGGGAAGCATGTTCCAGGGCCTGCTCGAACCGCACGAGGTCACAAGCGGAGAGCTTCTGGACTTTCTCGTGGATCTCATGCTGGCGGGGGCGGCAACGAGCGTCGACTAAGAATGGATTGCTGATCTTGCCTTGCGGGAGGCCGCGCAACAGCATGCCTGCCTCTATTTGTGATGTGGGAGACCGTTTAGTGAAGGAGACCGCGCTGTATTGCCGTGGCGACGGCCTGGGTGCGCCTGTTGACGGCGAGACACTTGAAGATCGCGCGAAAATGCCATTTTACGCCATCTTCGCCGATACCCAATATGTTGGCGATCTCCGCGCTTGTAAGACCATCTCGCGCCAGGCTGAGGATATGGAGTTGGCGGCGAGACAGGTCGGATCCTTCGGTATGTTGTGAACTCGGCAAGTGATGTTGTGCTGCGGACCGATCAAACCTCGCCTTTAGGGCCCATCCCGCGTGAATATGCTCCAGGATATTCCGGAACTCCCGCGCTGTTTCCTTCAGTCCTGTGCTGTCGCGAATTTCCGAGGCCTCTTCCGCCGACCGTATGGCCAGTTGCAGCGCATCTTTACGTAGATGCAGCACCGAACGCAGCATGAGGGTTTTGAGTATGATATGTTGCCATCCTGCCCTGCGGGTGCGGGCCAGGATACGGTCCGTCAATTGGCGCGCGAGGTGATCCTTCCCGTCGGCAAGCGCCCGCGTCGCAGACAGAAGCATGCACTCGACGTCCGCAATGGCGAGGTGAGCCGAAGTGATGGCGTCGTTCCTGGGAATATTGGGGATGGTGACCGATCGACCCGACGCCATTTCATGTTCGGCAGTCAGGATATCGGCCATGAGTTGCAGTCGCGGCATGTGGTCGCGTACGGCTTTCACGTTCAGTTCGGTCAGGATTTTTCCGCAGAGGTCCGCATCTCCGGCCAGACGAGCGGCTCGTAATATGGCCCGTGCCGTATGAATCTGGACGTCGACGATCTGGTCGCAGAAAAGCAACGGCCATTCCAGTTCTGCCAGAGGCACGCCGCTTTCGGCCAGCACAGCGAGGCGCAATGTTTTCAGCGTCTCCTCGGCAACCGGGGAGACCATATCCGTCAGATGCGCGTCGATCCTATTTCGTGCGGGAATGATCTGCCCCTGCGTCAGCAGGAGCAGCACTTCGGCAATCTTTGCCCAGTCGCGGGCAAAGCCCTGATCGGCCAGGGCACAAGCTTGATCCAGTAGGGGACGCAGTGCCGCGAACTCGGCCTCGTTCGACTGACTCGCCACGATGCTCGCGAGACAGGCCAGGGCGGAGGCCTTCATCATTGGGTTTTCCCGGGCGTGCAGTTGGAGCCATTGCCGGCAGAGCCTTTCCGCCCGCACGACATCGTCCCTCAGCGCCGCTGTCGTAGCACCGAGCAGCGTCAGCAATTCCTCATGCGTGTCCGTGCGTGACAGCAACTTCAGAAGGTGCGTCGCCCCTGCATGCTGCTGCTGGAAGGAAAGGACCCATATCTTTCCCAGACCAGCCATGGGATTCGTCAGCAACGCTGTGTCGGGCACGCCCTCGAGCCAATGGGCCAACTCGTTGATACGGCCTTGTCGCAAAGCGACATCCATGACGATCTCACCGCCCAGTCCCCGCGCCCAGGCCGGATCGCCGGCGCGCAGCGAAAGTGCTATTGTTTGCGCTGGCCGGCCGGCGCGCCAGTGATGAAAAGCAGCCCGTTTTAAAAGATGGCTTGGCGAGAAACGAAGCTGCGACTGTCCGCTCAATGCAAGATGGTGTCGCAGCGCCGGATTGAGCGCAAACATTCCGTGCTTGTCCGGCCTCAATAGGAGACATTCGCGTTGCGCACGTGCGATCCATTGCGCGCCGTCGTGGATGCGCAGGGCAAAATCGTGGCTTTCGGCATCGAGGGGAGCGATCAATGCCGCCTTTTTCAACCATGTGCGCAGAGCGGGCGATAAGGGCGCCAACACGATCTGATCGAGATAACAGATGATCTCGGGCCATACATGCAGTGGCTGCTTCCGGTCGGATACACGACACGCGATGCGGCACAATGCGGGCCAACCCTGTGTGTCCGACATGATCCGGTCGAGGGCTGAAGGGACCCGGGTCAGTTGCTTCAGATCCTGGGCGCTGCAGGCCAGGCCATCGGGGCCGACTTCCTGCCAGTCGGCGTTGAGGACGCCAAATCCCCAAGGGGCGGAGGTTGCAAGGACCGCCCGCCAATCATCGGGAAGAGCATCCACCAGGTCTCTGGTCAGCGTTTCGAGATGTGGCGCTTCCTGAACATCATCGAGGCAAATGATCCCGGGCCTGTCCTGATGCCATATCCATTGCAGAATGGAGTCGATGTCCGCGGCGGTTCCGGCCTGAAGAGCGAGGCGATGCAGGGTGCTCTTCGCCGTGTCGTCGCTTGCAAGCTTTGTCCAAAGCGCCGGGCGACCAGTGTCCGCCGCCTCCTTCCAACCGGCCGCAAGTGTCGCCGATTTGCCGTAGCCGCAAGGCGCACGCAGCAGGCTGACGCGCGCGGTCAATTTAACAGGGCGAAGTGCCGTTTCCGCCAGTCGCGAAAGCAGAGTTGGAGTCCATTCCCTTTCGTGATCCATGACAGGTCGATACTACATGTTCGTGTAGTTCCCTATTGCTATTGTGCTCGTAAGACTCGCGCGAAGCTCATGTTTCGGACGTGAATGAGATGATTGAAGAGAGACAGTCGATTTCGCAGGAACCCTGTGATGGCCGCCCGGTGGAAATGCTCTTCACCGCGCAAAAGGCAATGTCGGACGAGCGCCGGATGCGATTTGGCCTTGCTGAGAGGCGCGCCGCGCTGGCGCGCCTCGCGCTTGCCATACGAAAGTTCGAAGCGGATATCGTTCAGGCCATGGCGACCGACTTCGGCAAGCCGGAGGCCGAAGTGTTTCTGACGGAAATTCTTCCGGTCATGCAGGAAATCCGCCACAGCCGTCGTAATCGGGGACCGGTGAGAGGATGGTCGAAAACGTACGCTCTCATGACTGCCATCCGAGATACTGCCCGAGTTTACCCCTTCGCTGGCCGCAAGACCAGCGTTCGCATTGACCTTGGCGGGTGT